>VIKI01000064.1 GCA_008080595.1 Comamonadaceae bacterium | reverse complement strand
CAATGCCGAGCGTGTGAAAAACGAGCTGGTGGTTGAAGAGGTGATCCCGGAAGAATTTGGCGGAAGCTCACCTTTTGTCGGGGTTTCCTCCAAATCCGGTCAAGGCATTGATGAGCTGCTGGAGCAAGTGCTTTTGCAGGCCGAAGTGCTGGAACTCAAGGCCCCGGTGGATGCCATGGCCAAGGGCCTGGTGATTGAAGCCCAGTTGGACAAAGGCCGTGGCCCGGTCGCCACCGTGCTGGTGCAGTCGGGAACCTTGAAGACCGGTGACATTGTGCTGGCCGGCCAAACCTTTGGCCGCGTGCGTGCCATGCTGGATGAAAATGGCAAAACCATCAAGTCGGCTGGCCCATCGATCCCGGTTGAAATCCAGGGTCTGACCGAGGTGCCACAAGCCGGTGATGAATTCATGGTCTTGTCGGACGAGCGCCGTGCCCGTGAAATTGCCACCTACCGTGCTGGCAAGTTCCGCCACACTAAACTGGCCAAGCAACAAGCCGCCAAGCTGGAAAACATGTTCACCGACATGACCGCAGGCGAAGTCAAGATGGTGCCGATCATCGTCAAGGCCGACGTGCAGGGCTCACAAGAAGCCTTGTCGCAGTCCTTGCTCAAGCTCTCCACCGACGAAGTCAAGGTGCAGCTGGTTTACGCCGCAGTGGGTGGCATCAGCGAGTCTGACGTGAATCTGGCGATTGCCGCCAAGGCCGTCATCATTGGGTTCAACACCCGTGCCGATGCCGGTGCACGCAAACTGGCTGAAAGCAACGGTGTCGACATCCGTTACTACGACATCATTTACGACGCGGTGGACGACCTCAAGCTGGCCATGTCCGGCATGCTGACCCCCGACAAGAAAGAAGAAATCATCGGCACTTGTGAAATTCGCCAGATCTTCAAGGTCTCCAAGATCGGCTCGATTGCCGGTTGTATGGTCACCTCCGGGGTTATTCGCCGTGCGGCACGCTTGCGTTTGCTGCGTCAAAACACCGTGGTCTAAAACACCGTGGTCTACACCGGCGAGCTGGAGTCACTCAAACGCTTCAAGGACGATGCCAAGGAAGTGCGCGAAGGCTTTGATTGCGGCTTGAACATCAAGAACTACAACGACATCCAAGAAGGTGACGTGCTGGAGTTCTTTGAAATCCGCGAAGTGGCGCGTACCCTCTGACCCTTGGACTTGATCTGTGCCTAAAAAATCAGCCACTCCCAACCGGGCCTTCAAGGTCGCCGATCAAATCCAGCGTGATTTGACCGAGCTGATCGCACGCGAGCTCAAAGACCCGCGCGTTGGCATGGTCACCATTCAGGGCGTGGAAGTCACGCCGGACTATGCCCATGCCAAGGTGTTTTTCAGCTTGCTGGTGGGTGATGTGAAAGCCTGCACGGAAGGGCTGAACCAGGCTGCAGGCTTCTTGCGTGCGGGCCTGTTCAAGCGCTTGCATATCCACACCGTGCCGACTTTGCATTTCATTTATGACCAAACGCCCGAGCGGGCGGCCGACATGAATGCGCTGATCGCCCGTGCGGTGGCTTCCCGCGCCAAGGACGACTGAACATGACCACAGCGCCACGTGCACGGGTTGCCAGGCGCCCCGTGCATGGGGTGCTGTTGCTGGACAAGCCATTGGGCTGGTCCAGCAATGACATCCTGCAAAAAGTCAAATGGCTGTTGCGGGCTGAAAAAGCAGGCCACACCGGCACGCTGGATCCGCTGGCCAGTGGTGTTCTGCCCCTGTGTTTTGGGGCCGCCACCAAATTCAGCCAGTTGCAACTGGATGCCGACAAAACCTATGCGGCAACACTTCGTCTGGGGCAAAAAACCAGCACCGCTGATGCCGAAGGTGAAGTGATTGAAACCCGGCCAGTGGCCGTGGAGATGGCTGATGTAGAGCGGGTCAAAGCGCTTTTTACCGGCCCGATCCGCCAGGTTCCGCCCATGCACAGTGCTTTGAAGAAAGACGGCAAAGCCTTGTACGAATACGCCCGAGCGGGCATTGAAGTGGAGCGGACTGCCAGAGAAGTCACTATTTATGAGCTAAATATGGATCCAGAGCTTATGGATAGTGCGCAAGCAGCTATAAATATTATAGTAAAATGCAGCAAAGGAACGTATATCCGTACCTTGGGTGAAGATATCGGAGAAGCTTTGGGCTGTGGTGCGCATTTGAGTGCCCTGCGGCGCATCGACACCGGTGGTTTCACTGCGCAACAATGCGTCACGCTGGAGGCGCTTGAAGGCATGAGCGAAGCGCAACGCCTGGCATGTTTGTTGCCTGTAGACAGTCTGTTGGCACAGCATTCAGTGGTCACATTGGATGCGGATAATGCTGCCAGATTTTTGAATGGCTTGTCCCGCCGAGGGGGCTGGCCAGATGCACCACAAGTGGCGGTGTATGAAGAAAAAACCCGTGCGCTGCTGGGCACAGCCCAAGTGCAAGCAGGTGAATTGATCCCCGGGCGGCTGCTCAGCCCGATCGAAATTGAACAGATTTCAAATGCATCCCGGACTCAGGTGTGTGCCCATGCGCCAGAAGTCCAACCTATTTAAGAAAGAGAACCATGGCTCATAAACAAATCCGAAACATTGCGATCATTGCTCACGTTGACCACGGCAAAACCACCATGGTGGACCAGTTGCTGCGCCAATCCGGCACTTTTGCCGAGCACGAAAAAGTGGTTGATACCGTGATGGACAACAACGCCATTGAAAAAGAGCGTGGCATCACCATCCTGGCCAAAAAAACGTGCCCTGAGCATGGTCGACGGTGTGGTGTTGTTGATTGATGCCCAGGAAGGCCCCATGCCACAAACCCGTTTTGTGACCAAAAAAGCACTGGCTTTGGGTCTGAAGCCGATTCTGGTGGTGAACAAGGTGGACAAGCCCGGTGCCCGCCCTGACTTCGTGGTCAATGCCGCTTTTGACTTGTTTGACAAGCTCGGCGCAACCGATGAGCAATTGGATTTTCCGGTGGTTTACGCCTCGGGTATCAACGGCTGGTCATCACTTGAAGAGGGTGGTCAAGGCGAACAGTGGGGCCCCGATATGTCAGCCCTGTTCAATACCATTCTGAAACACGTACCGCACCAGCAAGGTGACCCGGCTGCCCCGCTGCAACTGCAAATTTCAGCACTCGACTTCTCCACCTTTGTTGGCCGTATTGGCGTGGGCCGTATCAGCCAGGGCACGATTCGTCCGATGATGGATGTGGTGGTCATGGAAGGCCCGGACGGCAAGGCTGTCAAGGGTCGTATCAACCAGGTGTTGACCTTCCAGGGGCTGGAGCGCGTGCAGACCGATGAAGCTNNGGCCCAGGTGAAATTGTGCCGATCAACGGTCTGGCGGACATCGGTATTGGTGTCACCATCACCGACCCGACCACGCCCGCACCGCTGCCCATGCTCAAGGTCGATGAACCCACCCTGACCATGAACTTCTGTGTCAACACCAGCCCCTTGGCGGGTCGTGAAGGCAAGTACGTGACCAGTCGCCAGATTTGGGACCGCCTGCAAAAGGAACTGCAACACAACGTGGCGCTGCGCGTCAAGGAAACCGACGAAGAAGGTATCTTCGAAGTCATGGGCCGGGGTGAACTGCACTTGACCATTCTGCTGGAAAACATGCGCCGCGAAGGTTACGAGCTGGCGGTTTCCAAACCCCGCGTGGTGTTCCGGGATGTCAATGGTGAGCGTCATGAGCCGATTGAAATGGTCACGGCCGACATCGAAGAGCAGCACCAAGGCGGCGTGATGCAAGCCTTGGGTGAGCGCAAGGGTGACCTGGTCAACATGGAACCCGATGGCCGTGGCCGTGTGCGTCTGGAATACCGCATTCCTGCGCGTGGTCTGATTGGTTTTACCAATGAGTTCCTGAACTTGACACGCGGTTCCGGCCTGATCTCCAACATTTTTGACAGCTACGAGCCGCACAAAGGCGAGATTGGTGGCCGTAAAAATGGTGTGCTGATCTCCATGGATGCCGGTGAAATCTTCAACTACGCCCTGGGCAAGCTGGATGACCGTGGCCGCATGTTTGTCACTGCCAACGACCCGGTGTACGAAGGCATGATTGTTGGTATTCACAGCCGTGACAATGACCTGGTGGTGAATGCCACTCGCACCAAACAGCTGACCAACTTCCGTGTCTCCGGCAAGGAAGATGCCATCAAGATCACCCCTCCGATCCAGTTGACACTGGAATATGGCGTGGAATTTATTGAAGATGACGAACTGGTCGAAATCACCCCCAAATCGATTCGCCTGCGCAAGCGCCATTTGTCTGAGCATGATCGCAAGAAGGCCAGCCGCAGCAACTGATCCGGTTTTGCTGGGTTGAGTTTCCCGCGAAATCGGGAATTTCAGGCGCTGCCATTTCTACCTAGAAGTGACAGCGCTTTTCAACGTCTGAGGTTCTTGTTCCTGCTATGAAGAAACTCTCGCATAACCAGGCCCTGTGGCTGATGGTGCTGGTGACCTTGCTGTGGTCTACCGCCGGAGTGGTGTCACGCCATCTGGAGCATGCCCAAAAGTTTGAGGTGACCTTTTGGCGCAGCTTTTTCACTCTGTGCAGTCTGCTGGTGCTTCATGGTGGCCATCATGCTCACCACGGTGGACAATGTGCTGGTCACCATGTCACTCACCCCCTTGCTCACCGCTTTGGCCACGCGCATCTTCATTGGTCACCGCATTGCGCTGCGCACCTGGTTGGCGATTGTGGTGGCCGGTGGCGGCATTGCCTTCATGTATGCCAGCCAGCTCGGGCAGGGCATGAGTCTGCTGGGCACGCTGGTGGCCTTGTGTGTGCCGATTGCCGGGGCCGCCAACTGGACCATCACCCAGCATGCCCACGCCCAGGGCCAAGACATTGATTTGATTCCTGCGGTGTTGATTGGGGCCGTGTTGTCCTCTTTGCTGACCTTGCCCTTGGCCTGGCCGTTTCAGGCCTCAGCCTGGGATTTGGGCCTGCTGTTTGGGCTGGGCCTGGGGCAGTTGGCCGTGCCTTGTGTGCTGGCTGTCGTGTGTACCCGCGTGCTGAAAGCCCCAGAAGTGGCCTTGCTTGGGCTGCTGGAGGTTATTTTTGGCATTCTGCTGGCCTGGGTTGGGGCTGGAGAAGTGCCTGGGCACGATGTGTTTGTTGGCGGCAGCCTGGTCATTGGTGCGCTGGTGACCAATGAGCTGGTGGCCTGGCGANNTGGCGACTCAGGCAGTGACTTATTCCGTTTCTAAATCATTTGTGTCTAGGCGCGAAGCCGCAGGCAGTGCTGACGCACGACCAGGCGAAGCAACAACGACACGGATGATTTAGAAATGGAATTACTGGAGGTATTTCTGATGAGTGATGTGATCACAGAAGTGCGGGGCAGGGTGGGTTTCATCACCCTGAACCGTCCGCAAGCCCTGAACGCCTTGAGTTTGTCGATGATTCGTGCGTTGACCGCGTCTCTGCTGGCCTGGCAAAAAGACGATCAGGTGCAGGCCGTGGCGATTCGGGGCTCCAACAAAGCTGGCCCGTTTGGGGCCTTTTGTGCCGGTGGTGATATTCGCTTCTTCCATCAGGCCTTGCTCAATGGTGACCCGTCCACCGAAGAATTTTTCACCGAGGAATACACCCTCAACCACCTCATTCACAGCTACACCAAGCCCTTCATTGCGTTCATGGATGGTGTGGTGATGGGTGGTGGCATGGGCATCAGCCAGGGCGCGTCGCATCGGCTGGTGACGGCTCGCACCAAGATGGCCATGCCCGAGACCACCATTGGTTTGTTTCCCGATGTCGGCGGTGGTTATTTTCTGAGCCGTTGCCCAGGTGCTACGGGGGAATGGCTGGCCTTGACTGGAACCACCCTGGGGGCCGGGGATGCCATCGCACTGGGTTTGGCTGACCACTGCATTGATGTGCAGCAGCTTGACTTGGCCTGGGATGCACTGGGCCAGTTGAGCGTTGTTGATGGCCCCCACATTGAGGCCATGATTGCTATGTATTCAATATCTGCTTGCGCATTATTGACAAGCGCTAGAGGTCAAATTGATCATTATTTTTCACTGGATACGGTAGTTGCCATGGTGCAGGCGTTGGAAGCCGACCGTTCCGACTGGGCACAGGACACCGCAGCCCTGTTGCGCAAACGTTCGCCCTTGATGTTGCATGTGAGCCTGGCGCAGATTCGGCGTGCCCGGTCATTGACGGTGGCGCAAGATTTGCGCATGGAGCGCGACATGATTCGCCATGTGTTCTTTCCGGCGCACTTGCAGCGCCGTGCCCATCAGACCGAGGCCGCAGAGGGCATTCGGGCGCTGGCGATTGACAAAGACCATGCGCCCCAATGGTGTCCTGGGCGGATTGAAGAGGTCACGCCTGACATGGTGTTGCCGTTTTTTGACAGCCCGTGGCCAGAGCACAGCCACCCGTTGCGTGCGCTGGCTTGACACCCGTGTGATTCAGAGCAACTGGCGGTAAACCGTGTCGGCCAGCTTCATCAGCTCCGCACGGGGCAGTTCACCCGCCAGCGCGTAGCCAAAACCTTGATCGATCCAGTAGAAGCTGGGCAGGCCAGCTTGGGGTTCGTAACGAAAAGCCGTTTCTTGTCTGGACAAGCCTGGTTCTGAGGTTGGGTCCAGTGCCCCCAGGTACAGCGTGATCCGGTGACCTGTGGTGTTCTGGAACATGAACTGGGCCCGTGCTCCGGTGTCCCCTGGCAGCAGTCGCCCACCCACCAGGTCAAAACCTTGCGCAGTCAAATCAGGCACCTTGAGCCAATGGCTGTTGGCCAGCCAGCCAGCCGCAAAAGCCAGCACCACACCTGCGGCCAAGCCGCCATAGTGCCAGCCCTGCCGGACGACTTGATGTCCGTGTTGGGCGCGTCTGGCGGCTTGCAACAGCGCGGGTGGAATGGCTTCGTCCATCACCTTGCTGTGCAGACTCCGCAAGGCATCACGCTGCGTTTGCCATTGCGCCAGCCGGGTTTGTCCAGGCAGGTCATCGGCCAGCTTGTCTTGCAGTGTGGCCAGTTGCTCAGGCGTGCCTTGCGCGTCCACCAGGATGTGCAGCTCGTCATCGGTCAGTGTGGGGTGAGTGGAGTGGGCCATGGTTGTCAAAGGCTTCTCAAACGGTGCAGGGTGGTCACGGGCGAGGATGTCACGGGCAAGGAGGGCGATTGGGCTGGCGCATTCAGCAGCTCGTGCAAACGAAGCCTGGCGCGTGACAAACGTGACATCACCGTGCCCACCGGAACGCCGGTGATTTTGGCCACCTCGGCATAGCTCAGGTCTTGCATGCTGACCAGCAGCAGCACCTCACGCTGCTCGGGTGGCAAACGCAGCAGGCAGCGTTGCAAGTCCAGCATCGGGCTGGGGTCTGCGTCGGTGGCGGCGAGTTGGTCAGCGTAATCGTCCACGTCAACCCGTGTCATCTGCGAACGCCCAGTGGACTGCCGCAACTGGTTGACAAACAGGTTGTGCATCACGCTGAACAACCAGGCCCGCAAGTTGGAGCCTGCCAGCCACAGCCGCCATTTGCTGCAGGCCCGCTCCAAGGTGTCTTGCACCAAATCATCCGCAGCCCAGCTGTTGCCGGTCAACGCACGTGCATAGCGGCGCAACGATGCGATTTCAGCCACCAGGAGTTCTTGGCTCATGGGGCCATCAGTTCAGGGCTTGGCGGTGTGCCAGACTTTGTTGAAGCCATCGCCGGTCATGTCACCAGGTTTGCTGTCTTTGGCCCAGTAGTAGACCGGCTGGCCCTTGAGTGCCCATTGTTGGCTGCCATCGTCACGGGTGATGATGCTGAAGTCCCCGCTGGGGCGATCACCTGGCGCTGCGGCCAGGGGTGGCCAGTTGCTGGCGCAGGGGCCGTTGCAGGCAGATTTGCCGCTATGGGCCACGTCTTTGTCAAAGGTGTAAAGCGTCATGCCGTTGGGGCCAACCAGCACGCCATAAGATACCTTGGCGGGTGCGTTGGACAGGGCGGCACAGCCAGCCAGTGTCATCAGTGCCACAGACGAGGCTAACAAAGTACGGGATAAGAATTTCATGGTGATCTCCGGTGGTGAACGCAGTGAAGTACCTGCATCTGCATGAACACGGTAGAGCTCCGCTTTATTCCATTCGCTCAAAAAAATTATCGACGGTTGTTTTTCATGACCCGTTCCACCTCGCGCTTGCCTTCGCGGTCTTTGATGGTGTCGCGTTTGTCATGCTCGGCCTTGCCTTTGGCCAGCGCCACTTCGCACTTGATCTTGCCACCTTTCCAGTGCAGGTTGATCGGTACCAGGGTGTAGCCTTTTTGGTCGACCTTGCCAATCAGGCGTTTGATTTCTTCCCGGTGCATCAGCAATTTGCGGGTGCGTTGCTTGTCCGGGGTGATGTGGGTGGAGGCCGTGCCGAGCGGGTTGATTTGCAGCCCGATGATGAACAACTCACCATTGCGCACCACCACATAGCCGTCGGTGAGTTGCACCTTGCCTTCGCGCAAGGATTTGACCTCCCAGCCTTCGAGCACAATGCCGGCCTCAAAACGCTCTTCAAAAAAATAATTGAAGGCGGCTTTTTTATTGTCGGCAATACGGGTGGAGGTGTCGGGTTTTTTGGCCATGGCGTGTGTTTGGAGTTATTCTGAATGCGAACCAGGCTTGACTACAATCCCGCGCACCCCTCTATTCTATGAAAACAGTCAAAAAATCCGTCTTGATTTGGTACAGCCCTGCGGAGATGTACCGTTTGGTCACCCTGGTAGATGACTATCCCCAGTTTTTGCCCTGGTGTGACAAGGCGCGTGTGGTGTCTTTGGAAGAAAACGGCATGTTGGCTGAAATCGGTATCGCGTTCTCAGGCATTCATCAAACGTTCTCCACCCGCAACAAACACATTGAAAACCGTCAGGTCATCATCGATTTGGTCGACGGCCCGTTTTCCAAGCTCGAAGGTGAGTGGAATTTTTTGCCTTTGGGGGACGAGACTCAACGCGCTTGCAAAGTCGAGCTGAATTTGACTTACGGTTTTGACAACGCCTTGGGCCGCTTGATCAGCCCGGTGTTTGACAAAATTGCAGGCAGCATGGTGGATGCCTTCGTCAAAAGAGCCAAGCAGGTTTATGGTGAATGACGGGCATTTGAAGTTGAATGTGACGGTGGTGTACTCACCGCAGCCACGTGAGGTTCAAGAGATCAGCCTTCAGGTGGCGGCCCCGTGCACGGTGTTGCAGGCTTTACAGCTCAGTGGCTTGCTTGAGCGGTTTCCTGAAATTGACAACCATCACACGGTGCTGGGCATCTGGGGCAGAAAAACCAAGCTGGATCAGTGCCTGCGTGACATGGATCGGATCGAAATTTACCGGCCATTGCGCGTCGACCCCAAGGTGGCACGCCGGGAGCGTTTTGTTCGCCAGGGCAGTCGTGGCGCGGGTTTGTTTGTCAAGAAACGCGCCGGAGCCAAAGCCGGTTATTGATGCCCTGTACGTGACTCATGGTTCAACGACAGTCTTGGGCTGCCATGGATGCAAGGCGTGAGGCCTCTGCTGCACGCGCAGCATCATCAAGAATTTCACGTTCCCCCTGGCTGTTCGCGCGTGATATTCGTATGCCTGAATCGAGGGTTTTTTGAGCTTGTCGGATGCGTTGGCAATTGTCTGCTTTGACTTTGTTGATGCGATCTTCTTCTGCTTTGCGCTGGGCGGCTTGTGCAAGTTCGTCCTTCTTTTTGCGATCTGCCAGTTCTTTGTCGATACCGGTAACTTTTGGCGCAGCAGCCACAGGTTTTGCAGAAGTGTTGGCATTTTCCGCAGACGCATTGGCGGCAGGTTCACTGTGCAAAGTATTTGAGGCCGTTCCCGGACGTTTGAAGATGTTCTTGTCTGGAATACTTGCGTCAGGTGGGCGGTCGCTGAAAATTTTGCGCCCGGTCGGGTCAGTCCAGGCCCATTGGGCGACGCTGATCAAAGGCAGCAACCCCAAAAAGATGACAAATAGTCGAAGTGCATGTTTCATGGGGGAAGTTTATGCCAGCCAGGGTGATTTCGCGCAGATACAATCGAGAATTTGGAGCTCACACTTATGCGCCTGATTGGTAAAGCGCTCACCTTTGACGATGTGTTACTGGTGCCAGCCTACTCCCAAGTCCTACCCAAGGACACCTCCCTCGCCACCCGACTGACCCGCAACATTGCCCTGAACCTGCCCCTGGTGTCTGCCGCCATGGATACGGTCACCGAATCCCGCCTGGCCATTGCCATTGCGCAAGAAGGTGGCATTGGCATTGTTCACAAAAACATGACGGCCCAGCAGCAGGCGGCCAAAGTGGCCAAGGTCAAACGTTACGAATCCGGCGTGCTGCGTGATCCGGTGGTGATCACACCCCAGCACACCGTGCGCCAGGTGATGGACTTGTCGGCCCAATTGGGTGTCTCTGGTTTCCCGGTATGTGATGGTGGCAAGGTGGTTGGCTTGGTCACAGGCAGAGATTTGCGGTTCGAATCGCGCTTTGATCTGCCTGTCAGCCATATCATGACCCCGCGAGAAAAATTGGTCACTGTGCCCGAGGGCACGACCATCACCGAGGCCAAAGTGTTGCTGAATCAGCATAAGATTGAGCGTTTGCTGGTGGTCAATGATGCCTTTGAACTCAAAGGCCTGATCACGGTGAAAGACATCACCAAACAAACCAGTTTCCCGAATGCCGCGCGTGATGCCCAAGGCAAATTGCGTGTCGGTGCTGCAGTAGGGGTGGGCGAGGGCACGGAAGAGCGTGTCGAACTTCTGGCCCGCGCCGGTGTCGATGCCATTGTGGTGGACACCGCGCATGGTCATAGCAAGGGTGTGCTGGATCGGGTGCGCTGGGTCAAGCAAAACTTTCCGCAAGTGGAGGTGATTGGCGGCAATATCGCCACCGGTGCGGCCGCTTTGGCGCTGGTGGAAGCCGGTGCGGATGCGGTCAAAGTCGGTATTGGCCCAGGCTCGATCTGCACCACCCGCATCGTCGCCGGTGTCGGCGTGCCGCAAATCATGGCGATTGACAGCGTGGCTACGGCGCTCAGAGGTACCGGTGTGCCGCTGATTGCCGACGGTGGTATCCGCTTCAGTGGCGATATTTCCAAGGCCATTGCCGCCGGTGCCAGCACCGTGATGATGGGCGGCATGTTTGCCGGTACCGAAGAGGCACCGGGCGAGGTGATCTTGTTCCAGGGCCGCAGCTACAAGAGCTACCGTGGCATGGGCTCGATTGGGGCCATGCAGCAAGGCAGTGCCGACCGCTACTTCCAGGAGTCCAGCACCGGCAACCCGAATGCCGACAAGCTGGTGCCCGAGGGTATTGAAGGCCGTGTGCCTTACAAAGGCTCGATGGTCGCCATCGTCTACCAGATGGCCGGCGGCTTGCGTGCCAGCATGGGCTACTGCGGTTGTGCCACCATTGAAGAGATGCAAAACAAAGCCGAGTTTGTCGAGATCACCACGGCAGGCATCCGCGAAAGCCATGTGCACGACGTGCAAATCACCAAAGAAGCGCCGAACTACCGCGCGGAATAGACTCAAGTCAATACACACTAAAATTTGACCATATTTTTTTAATATGGCCAAAATGGAGGTCAGCGAATGCATGCAGTCACAATTGCACAAGCCAAGAACCACTTTTCAAGTCTGATCCATTCGGTTGAATTAGGCCAAGAGGTGGTGCTTACCCGCCATGGCAAACCTGTGGTGAGGTTGGTGGCAGAGCAGCCCATACAGGCTGCTCAATCGCAATCCCAACTGGAGGCGATAGCGTTGTCAAATTTGAGCGCGGCACGTTCCAGGCTCAAAGGCAAGGTTAGTTTTTCAGATTGGAAAAACCTGCGAGACGAAGGCAGACTTTTGTGATGTCTGCGAGTCAAGAGCTTGTCATTGACGCATCTGTAAGTTTGGCTTGGTTGCTTAACGAGCCCGTCAATCATTCAAATTTGAATGAATTGTTTCTGGCCGCTTTTCGCAGTCAAAAGCGGGTGCATGTTCCCGCACTCTGGCACTGGGAGTGTGCCAATGTTTTGCTGAGCATGGTGAAACGCCAGTCAATCCTTTTACCAGAAGTGCCAGGCTATCTTGAACTCATGCGCTACGTCAACCCACAGGTGGATGGCATTCCAGATTCAAAGGTTCAACATGCAACGGTTGAACTGGCATACCTCTCAGGGCTGAGTTATTACGATGCTTCGTATGTCGAACTGGCTTTGCGCCTTAAGGCTCAACTTGCAACCTATGACGACAAAATGAAAATTGCAGCGCAAAACCTTGGCATTGAGTGTCTTGATCTGTCATGAATCCAGCTTACGACAATGATTGGCCAGCATGTTTTTCGTGCGGCTTTGGAGTTATGAGCAAAACTTGGCAAAACTCAGAACCAATCACCCTCTAAATTATTGACTTACTTGTTTCTATGTCCCATCAAAAAATCCTCATCCTCGACTTTGGTTCACAAGTCACCCAGTTGATCGCCCGGCGCATCCGCGAAGCCCATGTGTTTTGCGAGGTGCACCCCTGTGATGTGAGCGACGACTGGATTCGTGCCTATGCCCGTGATGGCAAGCTCAAGGGCATCATCCTGTCAGGTAGCCATGCCAGCACCTATGAAGAGCATGATTTGCGCGCACCGCAAGCTGTGTATGAACTCGGCATTCCCGTGCTGGGCATTTGTTATGGCATGTTCACCATGGCGGTTCAATTGGGGGGCATTGTTGCCCCCAGCAACAAACGTGAGTTTGGTCATGCCAACGTGCGAGCCCATGGCCACACCGCGCTGCTGGAGGGCATCCAGGACTTCGCCACGCCGGAAGGCCATGGCATGCTGGAGGTCTGGATGAGCCATGGTGACAAGGTCACTGAGCTGCCCTCCGGCTTCAAGCTCATGGCCAGCACCGACAGCTGCCCGATTGCTGGCATGGCCGACGAATCGCGCCGCTTTTACGCCGTGCAGTTCCACCCCGAAGTCACCCACACCAAGCGCGGTGCAGCCATTCTGGAGCGCTTTGTGCTCGACATCTGTGGCACGCGGGCCGACTGGATCATGGGCGACTACATCAGTGAAGCGGTGGAGGCGATTCGTGCCCAGGTGGGTGACGAAGAGGTCATTCTGGGCCTCTCGGGTGGGGTCGATTCTTCTGTGGCAGCAGCCCTGATTCACCGTGCCATTGGTGACCAACTGACCTGCGTGTTTGTCGACCACGGCCTGCTGCGCCTGAACGAGGGCGACATGGTGATGGACATGTTTGTCGGCAAGCTGCACGCCAAAGTAATCCGGGTGGATGCTGCTGACCAGTTTTTGGGGCATCTTGCTGGCGTGAGCGACCCGGAAGCCAAGCGCAAGATCATTGGCCGCGAATTTGTTGAGGTTTTTAAGGCTCAAGCCCTTGCACTGACTGCGCAAGATGCTTCAAAAAAAGGAGCAAAATGGTTAGCCCAGGGCACCATTTACCCGGATGTGATCGAGTCCGGCGGGGCCAAAACCAAAAAAGCCGTCACCATCAAGAGTCACCACAATGTGGGCGGTCTGCCCGAGCAACTGGGTCTGAAGCTGCTGGAGCCCTTGCGTGAATTGTTCAAGGACGAGGTGCGCGAACTCGGTGTGGCGTTGGGCCTGCCCTACCACATGGTGTACCGCCATCCGTTCCCCGGCCCCGGTCTGGGCGTGCGGATTCTGGGTGAAGTCAAAAAAGAATACGCCGACTTGTTGCGCCGGGCCGATGCCATCTTCATCGAAGAACTCAACAACTTTGTCGATGAAGCCACCGGCAAGACCTGGTACGAACTCACCAGCCAGGCCTTCACCGTGTTCCTGCCGGTCAAGAGTGTCGGTGTCATGGGCGACGGTCGCACCTACGACTACGTGGTGGCTTTGCGTGCCGTGCAAACCAGCGACTTCATGACCGCTGACTGGGCTGAATTGCCCTACGCGCTGCTGAAAAAGGTGTCCGGCCGCATCATCAACGAAGTGCGTGGCATCAACCGCGTGACCTATGACGTGAGCAGCAAGCCACCGGCGACGATTGAGTGGGAATAATCCTTCTTGATGTATTTGCCCCCCCAATTCACCGCCAAAGACACCCAGCATGCGCATCAACTGATGCGCGATTACCCCTTGGCCAGCCTGATCTCGGTCGATGACGAAGGCTTGCCGTTTGTCACGCCGCTGCCTTTGCATGTGCTGGAGGAGGGGGCTGAGTTGAGCTTGCTTGGCCACTGCGCCAAAGCCAATCCGCACTGGCGTTACTTGCAGGCTCGTCCGCAAGCGGTGGTGACGTTCATGGGGCCGCAGGCCTACATGAGCCCGAGGGTCTACCCCGATCTGGTTCGTGTGCCGACCTGGAACTACCTGATAGTGCATTGCACAGTGCAGGCCCGTCTGATCGAGACCTTTGACGATAAAGACCGCTTGCTCAAGCATCTGATTGCCGACCATGACCCGGACTACGCTGACCAATGGCGCAACCTGGGGGGGGACTTTCAGCACAAGATGATGCAGGGCATCGTGGCTTTTGAACTCAAAGTGACGCAGTTGCAATGCAAGCTCAAACTCAATCAGCACCGACCCGAATCCCATGCCGCCCTGCGCAGCGCCTATGCGGCTGGCAATGACAACGAACGCGCTCTGGCCGACTGGATGCTTCGTTTGGGCCTGTTTGACGGTGTGCAAGGTGAATCCTGACAGACGCAGGGCAGGGCGCAGGCCATGAGCCTTGACGCGGTAGCGCAAGACGCACAGTGGATGCGTTTGGCTTTGGCTCAGGCACAGTTTGCCGCTGATGCTGGAGAAGTACCGGTGGGCGCGGTACTGGTGTGCAACGGTGAGTTGCTCGCCGTAGGTCGAAATGCCCCCATCCACTCTCATGACCCGAGTGCCCATGCTGAAATGCTGGCCATGCGCTCAGCCGCCGCCCGTTTGAAGAACTACCGCCTGACGGACTGCACACTTTTTGTGACGCTGGAGCCGTGCCCGATGTGTGCCGGAGCCATGTTGCATGCGCGCCTCAAAAGAGTGGTGTTTGGCGCGGCTGACCCGAAAACCGGTGCGGCCGGGTCGGTGTTGAACCTGTTTGCCAATACCCAGCTGAATCACCAGACACAGGTGCAGGGCGGTATCTTGGCGCAGCAGTGTGCAGCGGTGTTGCAAGATTTTTTCAAGTCCAGACGCCAGATGCAGCAATCCGCAGCCAGCCCCTTGCGAGAAGATGCCTTGCGCACGCCTTTGAGTCGATTTGAAGACTTGGCCCCGATGCCCGGCCTATCGCATTACATCAACGATTTGCCGGCCTTGCAGGGCTTGCGCCTGCACTATGTGGATGCCGGGCCGCCGGAGGCATCACGGGTCAGCCTGTGTTTGCATGGCAGCCAGAGCTGGTCACAGGCTTGGCGCACCGTGATGGCCGAGCGCGTGGCGGCTGGTGAGCGTGTCCTGGCGCTGGATTTACCGGGTTTTGGCAAGAGTGACAAGCCGAAAAAACCGAGCTTGCACAGCTTGCAATGGCATGCGCAAGTGCTTATGGCGTGGCTGGAGCGGCTGAACCTGCCATCGGTCTTGTTACTGGAATCACAAGCGGATGCACTGCGTTTTCCCACAACAGATGCCAATTCTGACCTGAATGGATCGAAAACCTTGGGTGAAGTCCTGCTGCACTTGTCCGCCCCCAGAATCCATCGGCGAGAATCCTGCCTGTTGACCAGCTTGAGTCGAAGTGAAATGAATGCCCCCTATCCCGACCAGGGGCATCGAGCGGCCATGCGAGCCTTGAGTTGGAAGAAGTAAAACATGAAAAAACACATCTACATTTATTCACCCTCGGGCGCTGTCCGGGACAAAGCGGCCTTCAAGCGGGGTATTGCCAGGCTGCAGGCTTTGGGCCATGAGGTTGAGGTAGACCCCGATGCCCTGACCAGTCACCAGCGCTTTGCCGGTGATGATGCCACCCGGCTGGCGGCCATTCACCGCGCTGCCGCCAGTGGCGCTGATGTGGCGCTGATCTCGCGCGGTGGTTATGGCCTGACCCGTCTCCTGCCCGATATTCACTACAAAAAGGTCGCCAAAGCCATCGACAAAGGCACGGCTTTTGTTGGCATCAGCGATTTCACGGCGTTTCAAAATGCCGTGCTGGCGAAAACCGGGGCCATCACCTGGGCCGGGCCAGCTTTGTGCGAGGGTTTTGGGGCCAGCCCGGAGCCGGACGACATCATGGAGGCTTGTTTTGATGACTTGTTGCAAGCTCAGGGTGAAGGCAGCGGCTGGCGGCAGCCTTTGGATCGCCGGAAAATTGCTATAGAAAAAATAGCTTCTAGCGCTTCATTAACAAGCGATACAAGCACATTTTCTATTGAAAATGCGGTGTTGTGGGGGGGCAACCTGACGGTGTTGACCTCTTTGCTGGGAACGCCGTATTTTCCTGAAATCAAGGGCGGTATTCTGTTTTTGGAAGATGTGGCCGAGCACCCTTACCGCATTGAGCGCATGTTGACCCAACTCTTGTATGCCGGTGTGCTGGGCCGCCAAAAGGCGATTCTGCTGGGCCAGTTCACTGACTACAAACTGGTCAGCCATGACCGGGGCTTTACATTACAAACCGTGGTGGACGGGTTGCGGCAACGCATTAAAACCCCCATCCTCCTCAACCTGCCTTTTGGCCATGTGCAGACCAAAGTGTTGCTGCCCGTAGGGGCCAAGTCTGATCTGGAGGTTGAGGGCCGAGATGTGATGCTGGTTTGGGGTCATGTTTGATTTTTGCCCCCTAACTTACCCTAAACTCAAGCCACTTCACACACACTCCTTTTTCATGGGCATTCAATTCACAGTTGTTTTTGCTGATCTGTATGGCAGCACAGGTGTGTTTGAGTCTTTGGGTAATGCCAAGGCCACAGCTGCGGTGACCGAAATTACCACTTGGCTGGCCGAACAATTCAAAGCCGGTGGTGGGCGCGTGGTCAAGTTTTTGGGTGATGGTGTGTTGATCACCTTCAAGGAAAAAAAGGACGCGGTGGCCGCCGTGGTTCAGGTGCAGCGCACCTATGCCCAACGTCTGGCTCAAACCCCTCCGGCGACCTACATGCCCTTGCGTATTGGTGTGGCGCATGGTGGGGTCGAAATGGTTGACGATGACTGTTATGGCGATGCGGTCAATATTGCGGCCCGCCTGAGTGAATTGACGGGAGCACATCAGATCTGGGTCAGCAGCCATGTGTTGGATGATGTGAGCCTCTTGCCAGGTGTACGCACCCGTTTTTTGGGGCCGATCCATGTCAAGGGACGCTCAGAGCCTTGTATTGTTTACCAGATTGAATGGCAGGAAGATCTGGATTCTGATTTGTTTACCGTTCAGTCACCCAATCTGGATGGGCCGAAGAAAACCATGCCGGGTGAGGACGGTATCTGCGTTGACTTGTCGTGGCTGAACTACCAAAAGAGCTTCAAAACTTACGAACTGCCTATCCACATTGGACGCATCCGTCAGGCTGATTTTGTGGTGAGTGATTTACATGTCTCCAGGCGACATGCACGGCTGGACTGGCGCAATGGCAATATCGTGCTGACGGATGTCAGCACTTATGGCTCATGGGTCAGATTTGCTGGTGGAGGGGCAGACCTGCTGCTCAGACGCGAAGAGTGTGTGCTGCATGGTCGTGGTGAAATTGCGCTTGGCACCACGTTCAGCGATCTCAGTGCACCGGTGGTGAACTTTTCTGTTCATCAGTCAAGTTGACGGCTGACGACTCGGGTTGCCGTGTCAAGATGCGGCGGGCACCATTAAAGCTTTTGCGCCAGTAAGACAAGTCCATACTTTCAACCCGCACTTCAGCACCAGGTTTGGGGGAGTGCACAAACTTGCCTTCGCCGATGTAAATCCCCACATGGCTGAAGGCGCGGCGCATGGTGTTGAAAAATACCAGATCACCCGGTTTCAGTTCAGTTGGGTCAATTTTTTGTGTGGCTGCGGCTTGTTGCTCTGCCTTGCGTGGCAAAACCAGCCCGACGGTTTGTTCGTACATGGCTTTGACAAAGCCGCTGCAATCAAACCCAGTCTCGGCAGAAGTGCCACCACGTTTGTAAGGCACACCCAAAAAACCCAATGCATTAACCACCAAGTCAGATGTTTTGTCGGTCACGGATTGGCGAACCTGATCGATTTGTGTCAGCAAACCTTTGCCGGTGATCAGCAGGCCGATGTCATCGGTGTTTTCTTGCGGTGTCGCATGTGCTGCGTGTGCAAGTAATAAACACACGGAAATCACAAGGGTTCGCAAGGGTTGTAGCATCGCGTGAGTTTAACGGTTTTTTTCATTTCAAGTGTTTTCTTGAAAAATCTTATAACATGTTGATTTATAAGTAATTTAAGGTTTCTATGTTTAAAGCTTTATTTTTGGACAATACGCCAGATTTTCATGCGAGCATCGCGCAGCTGGACGAATCGCGCCTGCCTGCAGGGGATGTCACCGTGGCGCTAGCGTATTCCACGCTCAACTACAAAGACGGTCTGGCCATCACCAACAAAAGCCCGGTGGTGCGTTTGTGGCCGATGGTGGCCGGCATCGATGGTGCGGGCACGGTGATCGAGTCCAGCCATCCAAACTGGCAGGTGGGTGACCAGGTGGTGCACAACGGCTGGGGTGTGGGCGAAACCCATTGGGGTTGCCGCCATGTTGTGCGTGCTGGCATTGGAAGACCATGGTGTCAAGCCCGGTAGCGGTGAGGTGCTGGTGACCGGTGCGACGGGGGGTGTCGGCAGCGTGGCGATTGCCTTGCTGGCCAAATTGGGCTACACCGTAGTGGCGGCCACTGGCAAGGCCAGCGAAGAGGCCTACCTGAAAACCCTGGGGGCCAGCAGCGTGGTGGATCGTGCCACCTTGTCTGCTCCAGGCAAACCCTTTCAAAAAGAGCGCTGGGTCGGCGTGGTGGATGCGGTGGGTTCCCACACGCTGGCCAACGCCTTGGCGCAAACCCGTTATGGCGGTGTGGTCGCTGCCTGTGGCCTGGCGCAAGGCATGGATTTGCCCACCACCGTCATGCCCTTCATCTTGCGCGGTGTCACCTTGGTCGGAATCGATTCGGTGATGGCCCCTTTGAGCAAGCGACAGCGCGCCTGGGATCGCCTGGCGCGAGACCTTGATCCGACCTTGCTGGAGACGATGGTGCTTGAGGTTCCGCTGCAAGACAGCGTGGCTCAAGCGGCAGCCTTGATGGCCGGGCAGGTGCGGGGGCGGGTGGTGGTCAGAATCGCCGATTGATGACTCGGGCCGTGCTGCGCTGCGCCTATCGCCTCAGTGACAGGCTGAGGTTTTGCGGCGCGGCTGTTCCTGCAAAATCGTTCAGTTCTATTTTTTGAAAAACAGGAAACTTTTGCCATGACCCGTACCCTCCAGCAACTTTTTGACCTGAGTGGCAAAAATGCCTTGATCACTGGCGGCTCACGCGGGCTGGGCCTGCAAATGGCTCACGCCTTGGGTGAAGCGGGCGCGCGCGTCATGCTCACTGCCCGCAAAGCCGACGAGCTGGAAGCCGCTACCGCTGAGCTGCAAGCCGCAGGCATTGATGCCCGTTGGGTGGCCGCCGACTGTGCGGCGGAGGCCGACATTCAAAAACTGGTCAGCGAGACCTTGCACCGCATGGGCGACATCGACATTCTGGTCAACAACGCCGGAGCCACCTGGGGCGCACCGGCGCAAGACCACCCGGTATCCGCCTGGGACAAGGTGATGAACCTGAACGTGCGTGGCTACTTTTTGCTCAGCCAGCTGGTGGGCAAACACAGCATGATCGGGCGTGGTGGGCGCATCATCAACGTCGCCTCCATCGCCGGCCTGGGTGGCAACCCGGCGGGCATGGCCACCCTGGCCTACAACACCAGCAAGGGCGCGGTGATCAATTTCACCCGTGCACTGGCCTGTGAATGGGGTCAGTACGGCATCAACGTCAATGCCATCTGCCCCGGTTTTTTCCCCAGCAAAATGACGGCAGGCACACTGGCCGCATTGGGCGAAGAGCGTCTGGCGGCCCTGGCCCCCCTCAAACGCCTGGGGGACGATGAAGACCTCAAAGGCATCACCCTGCTGCTGGCCAGTGCGGCTGGCAAACACATCACCGGCCAGGTCTTGGCGGTGGATGGTGGTGTCAGCGCCTTGATTGGGGGCTGAGCATGGCCCCAAGCCTCACACTGCCGACCACCGACTTCGGCAAGGCCAACCCGTTTATTGCCCATCTGGGTTTTGTGTTGACGCAGTTTTCGGGTGGGCAGTCTGAAATCCACTACACCGCCAAACCCGAGCATTTAAATTCGTATGGCGTAACACACGGCGGCGCGGTCATGACGCTGCTGGACGTGACCATGGCCATGGCCGCCCGCTCCGATCTGGAGCACACCGGCGTGGTCACCGTCGAGATGAAAACCAGTTTCATGCGCCCGTCACACGGCCCCCTGGTGGCGCGTGGCAAGCTGCTGCACCGCACCGCCACGCTGGCGTTTACCGAGGGCACGGTGTTTGACGAGCACGGCAAAGCCTGCGCCCACGCCACCGGAACCTTCAAAACCATCAAGCGCTTGCCAGTGGGAGGTAAAAAAGTGCACGACTTCAACAGCCCATCCCTGCAAAACGATGCCTGAAGAAATGGATGAAAAACGTCTTTTTTACATAAGAAATTGTCCTCTAGCGCTTATCTATAAAGCGTAAACAGCTACTAAAAATATAGTATTTTTTGGAGAATCTCACATGCCTTTGAACACCCAAATCCTGCTCGACAACCGCCCCGTTGGCGAAGCCGTGGCCAGCAACTTCAAACGGGTTGCCACAGAAACCCCGGCGCTGGCTGACGGCCAGGTGCTGGTGCGCCACCACTACCTGAGCCTGGATCCCTACATGCGGGGCCGCATGAACGACAGCAAAAGCTACGCCGCCTCCCAGCCCCTGGGCGAGGTCATGATTGGCGGCACTGCGGGTGAGGTAGTGGAAAGCCGCCACCCCAAATTTGCCGTGGGCGACCAGGTGGTGGGCATGGGCGGCTGGCAGCAGTACAGCGTGGTCAACGCGGCTGAACCCGGCGCATTGCGCAAGGTCGACACCAGCCACATCCCTTTGAGCGCCTACCTGGGTGCAGTGGGCATGCCGGGGGTGACCGCCTGGTACGGCCTGGTCAAGATCATCGCCCCCAAAGCCGGTGAAACCCTGGTGGTGAGTGCTGCTACCGGTGCGGTGGGCAGCGCCTTTGCGGCCTTGGCCAAAGCGCGTGGCTGCCGGGTGGTGGGCATCGCCGGTGGGCCTGACAAATGCGCTTACGCGGTCGATGAGCTGGGCTTTGATGCCTGCATCGACTACAAGTTACACCCCACGGCGCTGTCGCTGTCCAAAGCGCTCAAGGGCGCCTGCCCGAACGGCATTGACGGCTACTTTGAGAACGTCGGCGGCATCGTGCTCGATGCTGTGCTGAGCCGCATGAACGCTTTTGGCCGCATTGCCGTGTGCGGCATGATTGCCGGCTACAACGGCGAGCCGCTGCCGATGGCCAACCCGGCGCTGATCCTGATCAACCGCCTGAAGGTCGAGGGCTTCATCGTCAGCGAACACATGGAAGTTTGGCCCGAAGCCCTGAAAGAGCTGGGCACGCTGGTGGCTACCGGCCAATTACGTGCCCGCGAGACGATTGCCCAAGGCATCGAATCCGCCCCCGAGGCCTTTCTGGGCCTGCTCAAAGGCAAAAACTTCGGCAAGCAGTTGGTCAAACTCTGAGTATTTGGGGTGATGCACCCCTGGGTATAAAACTTGCCTTCAAGTTTGTGGTTGGTTCCTGGACAACAACAAACAAGAGAGACAAGCGCAGGCTTGGGTGCATCACATGGTGGATATTTCTCACAGCGCCGGGCGTTTGCTGCGGTATATGCCGCGCGTTCAGTTTCGCAAGCATGAACTGCGGCTGGTCGAAGTGGCCTGGGACAACCTGTCGTTATTGTCATCTTTGTCGAGTTTGTCGTCTGATGCGTCGTCGGGCACGGATCTGGGTCGGGCACGACAAGACTTTGCGGCGCTGTCCAATGACATGATGGGTGGGCTGGAGTCCGAGGGTTTGAAAAACGCCCTCGATAACCTGGGCTCCAAAGCTCAGGTATGTATTGACATCATGGTGCGTAACCTGTTTGAGCGCACCGCCGACATCGGTTTTTTTGCCACCGATGCGGTGATGGCCGACTACCTGACCCAGGGCAACAGCCACATGCGCAGCGAAATGGAAGCCCGGCTGCGCGAATATGCCAGCAAATATTCGGTCTACAGCGACATTTACCTGTTTGACATGCAGGGCAACTTGCAAGCCAGCCTGATCCCGCATCCGCAACTGGCACAGCTTGACCATACGCAAGACCAGGCCTTTCTGAAGGGTGTTCAAGCCAGCCAAGCGCCTTATGTCGAACATTACGCCCGACATTATTTTTGTGATCAGCCTGACCAAGTTCATCAGCACACCCTGCTTTACGCACACCAGGTGACAGCGGGGCGAAAGGCGCTGGGCGTGCTGTGCCTGCAGTTCAATCTGGCCGACGAGATGCCGGCCATTTTTAATGCCATTGCCGGGAACGAGTTGGCTGGTGACGGGGTGGTGCTGGCGGTGGTGAATGCACAAGGGGGGGTGATTGGCAGCAATGACCCGCTGCAAGCCCCGGTGGGCTGGCAGTTTGCCCAAGCGGCGCAGGCCGGCAGCTCCACGGTGCGCCATCTTGGGCGCGAATACCTGATGGTGGTGTGTGATGCCCATGGTTTTCAGGGCTACTGCGGCCCGGGTTGGCGTGGCTTGGCCATGCTGCCGCTCGACATGGCGTTTGATGACGATGAAACTCAAAGCCAATCCCCCCTGATGGCTGAGGTGGCCCGCAATACCGACTTGCTGGCGGCCGAGTTGCGCAGTATTCCCTTGCAGTCGGCCGCGATCCAAGCCACGCTGGAGCGCTCGGTCTGGAATGGTTTGCTGAATGTGAATCGGCTCGATTCCGATGCTTCTTCTACGCGCGATGTCACCTTCTCGCGCACCCTGCTCTCCGAAATTGGCAACACGGCGCACAAAACCGCCCAGGCCTTTGCCAATGCCTTGCAGGATTTACATTCGGTGGTGATCCGCTCCCTGCTGCGTGACGTGCAGGGGCGGGCATCACTGGCCATGCAAATTCTGGATCGCAACCTGTATGAACGCGCCAACGATTGCCGCTGGTGGGCGCAGACCCCGCAATTTGTGGACACCTTGCGCCGTGGCACTTTGGGGTGTGCCCAAGCCACCGAGGTACTGAGCTACATCAATTCACTCTACACCGTGTACACCTCGCTGGTGCTGTTTGATGCCCATGGGGTGGTGCTGGCAAGCTCCACACCGGCCCATACTGATCAGCTTGGGCAAACCCTGCGCGGCGATTGGGTGCAGCAGACCTTGAGTCAGAACAGCAGTCAGGACTACGCCGTCGGTGCCTTTGCCTCCAGCCCGTTTTCGCCACAAAACCCGACCTTCATCTATGCCGCTGCGGTACGTGACAGCACAAACGGCTCGGCCCGTGTGCTGGGTGGCATTGGTGTGGTGTGGGATGCGGCGAGCCAGCTGTCCTCCATCCTGGCCGATTGTGGTGACGGGTTTTCGGCGCAAGACTTGTTGGCGTTTGTCGATGCCAAGGGGCACTTTGTGGCGGTTCATGGCCATGCCAGTTTGTTGCCCACACCTCAAGCGGTGGCTCAGTGCCGCACTGATGAGCACATCGTGGCACTGGGGGGTGGTTTGTATGGCGCAGGTTTTCACCGGGGCTATGGCTACCGCGAGTTTCGCGTGCATGACGGCTATGACCATGGTTTGAGTTGTGTCGTGCTCAGAAACCTGTGCCCGGTGCGCACCGCAGCGGCCGGGCCGCAGTTGTACCGGCCCTCCACCCAGGTGCATCGCCTGGATGCGGCGCATGCGGTACATATGGCCACCTTCAGCGTGGCCGGTTATTGGTTGGGTTTACCTGCCGAGCAAGTGGTGCAGGCGGCCCCGGATGTGACGATTCTCAGCGGCGGCACTCCCTGTCCACCGTTTCTTGGCTTCACCCAGGTCGGTATCAAGGTCTACCCGGTGATTGACCTGCGCAGCGTGATTGCCCGCCATGCGGACGGAAAAACCACCCTGATGCCAGTGACACTTGACCAAGACTCGACCCGGCAACTGATTCTGGTGCGGGTGACTTCCAGCGCATCAGGCAAAAGCCGCGAACTGGCTCTGCGAGTAGATGCCCTGGGGGCGGTGCTGGAGGTGGATGCCCGCAAGATTCAGGAGCTGGGTGGCTCGCGCGGTGAGCACAGCAACGGAGCCGGGCTGGTCGATGCGGTGATACCTGTCCTGACCGGGCATGACGACGGGCAAGCTTTGCTCAGCCGCGTGTCACAGCGCTGGCTGCAACTGTGCGCCGGTGGATTACAAAAGGAGTTTGCACCTCAAGACCTGGCTGGAGTGACTGCGCGGCACTGAGCTGAGGCAAACCGCCCGGATCAGGCGGTTTGCCCCTTGCGCAGTCGGTAGGCAAATTGCCGCACTGTCAGACCCAGTGCCTGGGCCGCGCGGGACTGGTTGCCACGGTGCAGGGCCAGGGCTTGTTGCAGCTCTTGCAGCGAGTGGGAGTAGGCGGGCAGGTAATCACGCACCAGCGGGGTCATCGGGGTGCTGAGTGGTGGATTGACGCGGGGGCTAACTGCCACTGTTGCAGGCATGACCGCTGTGTTTGGCGCGGCAGTTTCGCTCGGCAAAAACCGCTCCAGTTCGGTGGCCGACACCATCGGGCCGTCGGCCAGCAGCACCAGCCGCTCGATCACATTGCCCAGTTCACGGATGTTGCCGGGCCAGGGGTGCTCTTCCAGCCGGGCCAGGGCTGCGGCTGACAGGTAGACATTGCGCTGGTTGGCCTGGTTGGCGCGGTTCATGAAGTGAATCGCCAGGGTGTGGATGTCCTCGCGCCGCTCACGCAAGCTGGGCAGGCGGATCGGGATCACGTTGAGGCGGTAAAACAGGTCACGGCGAAAGCTGCCGTTGGCCACATCGGTTTCCAGATCACGGTGCGTGGCGGCCACCAGCCGCACATCGACCTTGATTTCGCTTTTGCCGCCCAGGCGCACGATGGTGCCCTCTTGCAAGGTGCGCAGCAGCTTGGTCTGCATGGCCAGCGGCATGTCGCCAATTTCATCCAGAAAAATCGTGCCATGGTTGGCCTGCTCAAACCAGCCCACGCGGGCACTGGCCGCACCGGTGAAGGCCCCGCGCTCGTAGCCAAACAGCTCGGACTCAAACAGCGTGTCGGGAATGGCGGCGCAGTTGACCTTGATGAAGGGCGCATCACGGCGCTGGCTGGAAAGGTGCAGGGCGCGCGCAAACAGCTCTTTGCCGGTGCCGGACTCGCCCAGCAGCAGCACACTGGCCTGCGCCTGCGCGACCCGTTCCAGCTCGTCAATGGCTTGCAGCAGCGCGGATGAGGTGCCGATGATGCCGTAGCGCACCGCCGCCGCGTCCAGCGCATGGGTCAGTAAGGTGTTGCGGGTTTCCAGGGCGCGGGTTTGTTGTTGCATCAGGTTTTGTAATTGCAGCACTTGCCCGGCCAGCGTGGCCATGATTTTGAGCAAGGCCATGTCGTCGTTCAAACGGCGCTGGCGGCTGCGGATGCGGTGGCAGGCCAGCACCCCTACGGTGACCCCCTTCACCTGAATCGGCAGGGCAATGAAGGCCACGGTTTCCTGGGGCAACTGGTCGCGCGTGACGGCACGGGCCAGGAACAAGGGCTCGGCATCAATGTCTTGCACCAGCATGGTCTGGCCGGTGGCCAGCACGCGGCCGGTGATGCCTTCACCGGGCGCATAGACACCCCGCGCCACCTCGGCTTTGGTCAGGCCATAGGCATAGCAGATGCGTGAGGTGCCGGGCGGGCTGGGCTGGGCACTGTCGGACGAGTCAAGCAGTACGATGCGGCCACGGTTGAGGCCGAGCAGCTCGGACAGCAAATGCAGCATCTCACGCAGCACCACACCGGGGGCCAGGCTTTTGCCAATCAGGCCAATGATTTCGCGCATCAGCAAATGTTCTTGCGCTTGGAACGGCGGATCAACAGAGGAGAGCGCGGGTGACGGATCGGTAATCATGTGCCGATGCTAGCAGGGCAAATTTGCTCGGTAGTGCGCTTGAATCCCCCAGCAAGAGCCCCATGTATCAGACAGTTCAAAAATCTATCGGAGGATTCCATGCGTGCCGACAAATTCACCACCAAATTTCAGGAAGCCCTGGGCGATGCCCAGTCTCTGGCGCTGGGCCATGACCACGCCTACATCGAGCCGGCCCACATGCTGGTGGCCATGCTCAAACAAGACGACGGCCCCAAAGCGCTGCTGCAGCGTGCCGGAGTTAACGTCACCGGGCTGCTGGCTGCGGCGGAAGCGGCTGTCAAAAAGCTGCCCGAGGTCACCGGGCAAGAACAAGTGCAAGTCGGGCGCGACATGGTCACGCTGCTGCAAGCGGCTGAAAAAGAAGCCATCAAACGCGGTGACAAGTTTGTTGCCGCCGAGCTGTTTTTGCTGGCCTTGTCCGATGCCAAGATGGACATCGCCAACATCGCCCGTGCCAATGGCCTGACCCGCAAGAGCCTGGATGCCGCCATCAGCGCCGTGCGTGGTGGTGAAAACGTGGACAGTGCCGATGCCGAAGACCAGCGCGAATCCCTGAAAAAATACTGCATCGATCTGACCGAACGCGCCCGCATGGGCAAGCTCGACCCGGTGATTGGCCGCGACGATGAAATCCGCCGCGCCATCCAGGTGCTGCAACGCCGCACCAAAAACAACCCGGTCTTGATTGGTGAGCCTGGCGTGGGCAAAACTGCCATTGTGGAAGGCCTGGCGCAACGCATTGTGGCGGGTGAAGTGCCCGAGTCACTCAAAGGCAAACGGGTGCTGAGCCTGGATATGGCCTCACTCTTGGCCGGTGCCAAGTTCCGGGGCGAGTTTGAAGAACGCCTGAAAAACGTGCTGAAAGATTTGGCCAAAGATGAAGGCCAGACCATTGTGTTCATTGACGAACTCCACACCATGGTTGGCGCAGGCAAGGCCGAAGGCGCGATGGATGCCGGCAACATGCTGAAACCCGCGCTGGCGCGGGGTGAGCTGCACTGCGTGGGCGCGACCACGCTGGACGAGTACCGCAAATACATCGAAAAAGATGCCGCGCTGGAGCGCCGTTTCCAGAAAATTCTGGTCGGTGAACCCACGGTAGAGGCCACCATTGCTATTCTGCGCGGCCTGAAAGAGCGCTACGAAAAACACCATAACGTGGACATCACCGACCCGGCCATCGTGGCCGCCGCCGAGCTGAGCCACCGCTACATCACCGACCGCTTTTTGCCCGACAAGGCCATCGACCTGATCGACGAGGCCGCCAGCAAGGTCAAGATCGAGATGGATTCCAAGCCTGAGGTGATGGACAAGCTGGATCGCCGCCTGATCCAGTTGCAGATTGAGCGCGAAGCCGTCAAAAAAGAAAAAGACGAGGCTTCCTTGAAACGGCTGGAACTCATCAACGAGGAAATCACCAACCTGCAAAAAGAGATTGCCAATCTGGACGAAATCTGGAAGGCCGAGAAGGCCAGTGCCCAAGGCAGCGGTGACTTGCGTGAACAAATCGACAAGCTCAAGTTCCAGATCGAGGAACTCACCCGCAAGGGCGATTTCAACAAGGTCGCCGAGTTGCAATACGGCAAGCTGCCTGCGCTGGAAAAAAGCCTGAAAGAAGCGCAAGACAAGGAAGCCAACCGGGCCGAAGGCGCCGCGCCGCGCTTGTTACGGACACAGGTCGGCGCGGAAGAAATTGCCGAAGTGGTCAGTCGTGCCACCGGTATTCCGGTCAGCAAAATGATGCAAGGTGAGCGCGACAAGCTGCTGCAGATGGAAACCAAGTTGCATGACCGCGTGGTCGGGCAAGACGAGGCCATTAGCGCCGTGGCCAACGCCATTCGCCGCTCCCGCTCCGGCCTGAGTGACCCGGATCGGCCCACCGGCAGCTTCTTGTTCCTCGGCCCCACGGGGGTGGGTAAAACCGAGCTGTGCAAAGCGCTGGCTGGTTTCATGTTTGACAGCGAAGCCCACCTGATTCGCGTTGACATGAGTGAATTCATGGAAAAGCATAGCGTGGCTCGCTTGATTGGTGCGCCTCCCGGCTATGTAGGCTATGAAGAAGGCGGGCACCTGACCGAAGCCGTGCGGCGCAACCCCTACAGCGTGTTGCTGCTCGATGAGATTGAAAAAGCCCACCCGGATGTGTTCAACGTGCTGCTGCAAGTGCTTGGGCCGCACCGTGGACTTCAAAAACACGGTGATTGTGATGACCAGCAACATCGGCTCACAGATGATCCAGAACATGGTCGGGCAAGACTACGAAGACATCAAGGACGCGGTGACCGATGAGTTAAAGAACCACTTCCGCCCCGAGTTTTTGAACCGCATTGACGAAACCGTGGTGTTCCACAGCCTGGATGCCAGCCACATTGCCGACATTGCCAAGATTCAATTGGCGGTGCTGACGGCACGTCTGGCCCATATGGACTTGACGCTGGAGGTGAGTGAGCACGCTGTGGCCGAGCTGGCCAAGGTCGGGTTTGATCCGTTGTTTGGTGCACGACCCCTGAAACGCGCGATTCAGCAGCGCATTGAAAACCCGCTGTCCAAGCTGCTGCTGGAAGGCAAGTTTGCGCCCAAGTCAACCATCCATGTGGATGTTGACCCGATTCGTGCACCGGGTCAGTTCAGTTTTGGGCTGGTGGCGCAATAAAACGGGTGGGCAGGCGGGCCATGTGCCCCGCTTGCCTGCCTGTTTGGCAGGCAGCGCCTCAGAACCCGCATGAATGTTGGCTTGGGCGGCTTGTTCTGGGCTTAGTCCACAAACTTGTCCACAGAAATTGTGGACGTTCCTCA
>VIKI01000063.1:6021-21594 GCA_008080595.1 Comamonadaceae bacterium | reverse complement strand
GGGACAACCACAGTTCAGATTGACTTCGTCATAACCCCACTGCTCGGCCAGGCGTGCGCATTGCGCCAAGTCAGCGGGCTCACTGCCTCCTAGTTGCAGGGCTACGGGATGCTCTTCGTCGTTGAATGTCAAGTGGCGTGCCACATTCCCGTGAATGAGCGCCCCGGTGGTGACCATTTCTGTATACAGCAAGGCTTGCTTGGACAACAACCGGTGAAAGTAGCGGCAGTGGCGATCAGTCCAATCGAGCATTGGGGCGACTGAGAGTCGCCAGCGATTGGGGGGTGGGATTTGAAAACTCGGCATGGCAGGGATTATCCCTGCGTGAGTTGCACTTTGAGCTTAACTGATCAGGTTGTGATGCACCATGGCGCTGCATCATGGGCATAAGCCATCCAGAGTGCCCAGGCCGAGCTGACCGCCAGGGCCAGACCTGCCAGACGCACCCCCCAGTCGCCTGAACCATTGCCTTTCATCCGCAGCCATAACCATGGGCCGAGCATCATGGACACACTGGTACCCAAGGCAAACAAGACCATCACCAGTGCACCTTCAAGTGCATGTCCGGTCAAACCAGCAACCAGCAAGGCCGAATAAAGCAAACCACACGGCAAAAAAGTCCATAACACGCCCACAAACAATGGAGCGCTCCTGCCGCGCCCAGCGGCCAGCCCTTTGGCTCCAGACCAGATTTTCCGGCCAGCCTGCTCCATCCAGATGGGCTGTTGCGCATTCAGAAGCAGCACAAAACCCAGCATGATCATGGCCACGTGAAACATGCTCCACACGGGACGCAAGGCGGATGACTGCACCGTCAACCAGCCCAAGCCCTGCATGGAAGCAGCGGCCACAGCCCCCAGGCCCGCATAGCCAATCATTCGCCCCAACTGAAACGTCCACATGGCAGCGGTTTTGTCAGGCCCGGCCGCTTGACCAATGCCAGCGCAGGCAGCCCCACACATGGCAATACAGTGGGGGCCGCCTGTGATTCCCATCAACAGTGCCGTGACAGCAAGAGTCGTTTGCATCCCGCGAATTTAGAGGATTTTTGAAAACCTGGCGCGAGTACGGTCAGTTTGCAAATAACGGTCAAACACCATCGCCACAGCTCTAACAAAGAACCACCCCTTGTCAGTGACTTTGATCCCGCCGTCTTCGATTTCAACCAGCCCCTGTTCAACCTGAGTTTGCATGGTTTCCATCTCTTTGGCGAAATAGCTTTTGAAGTTGACCAAATAGGCCAACTCAATGGATTCAAAAGACAAGCGCCCCTGGCACATCAAGGCCATGATGACCGCCCGGCGCACCAGATCATCCCGCGTCAATGCCAGTCCACGCACGACTGGAAACTGCCCTTGATCCAGATAATCGTAATAGTCTTCCAGTGTTTTAGCATTCTGGCTGTAGGTTGCCCCCACACGACCAATCGAAGAAACACCCAAGCCAATCATGTCGCAATCGGGTTGGGTGCTGTAGCCTTGAAAATTGCGGTGTAAACGCCCCTGTCGTTTCGCCACGGCCAAGGAGTCATTGGGCAAGGCAAAGTGATCCATGCCGATGTACACATAGCCCGCGGCCATCAGTGCGGCCATGGAATTGGCCAGCATGGAAATTTTGGAAGCGGCAGTAGGAATTTCAACCGAAGAGATGCGGCGTTGCGGTTTGAATCGTTCTGGCAAATGGGCATAGGCGTAAAGTGCAATGCGGTCAGGTTTGAGCTGATTGATTTGTGCCAGCGTGCGATTGACTGATTCAGGTGTTTGCTCTGGTAAACCATAAATCAAATCCACGTTGATGGACTCAAAACCGCGCTGACGCGCTGCCGCCACCAGAGCAAAAACCTGTTCGGCTGGCTGGACGCGGTGAACCGCTTTTTGGACAGCCGGATCAAAGTCCTGAACACCAAAACTCAGTCGGTTAAAGCCCAACTCTGCCAACGTATCCAATCTGGATGCGTCAATGGTGCGTGGATCGATTTCAATGGAGTATTCACCACCGGGAGAAAAAGTAAAGTTGCGCTTGAGCATTCCCATGAGTTCGCGCAATTCAGCGTCTGACATGAAGGTGGGCGAACCTCCACCCAAATGCAACTGGGAAACCACCTGACCCAGTCCCATGTGCCGGGTATGCAGAGACTCGCAAAAGGGAATGTGAATGTACAAAGACAATGGCAACACCATGGCCGCAGCACCTGAGCGGCGTTGCTCAAGCGCCTGGATGTAATCATCGGAAGTAAAGGCTTCTACAAAACGATCCGCAGTCGGATAAGACGTGTACCGAGGCCCAGAAACGTCGTATTGACGAATCAGACTCTCGGAGATGGGCGCAGCTGCACTTTCGATCATGAATATTCCTTTACAGTGCGGTTTAATATGCCAAAAAATCACATCTCCATTCTTGATATTGATCAACAAAAGGGCAAAAAACAACCCCAATCAAAATTGACGTAAATCAGAACCAAGCCAGAATTAATGTCAAAATCTCTACCATGAACCACGAAACCATCAAAATTGCATGCTCAGACTGCAACATGCGTGAGCTGTGTATGCCCATAGGCTTGACTGATGATGAACTTGACCGCATTGATGGAATCATCGGTTCACGGCGAAAAATCAAGCGTGGCGAAAGGGTGTTTCACAATGGTGACAAATTCACCAACCTTTATGCCATTCGTACAGGTTTTTTCAAAACCTGCATCACCTCCGAGGATGGACGCGACCAAGTGACCGGTTTTCAAATGGCCGGTGAAATCATTGGCTTAGACGGTATCGTGCATGATCACCACACGTGTGATGCAGTGGCGCTTGAAGATGGTGAAATTTGCGCCATGCCTTTCGCACAAATCGAGAATTTGTCCAGGGAAGTGAATGCACTGCAACACCATGTGCACAAAATCATGAGCCGTGAGATTGTGCGTGAACATGGGGTGATGTTGCTGCTTGGCAGCATGCGCGCTGAAGAACGCTTGGCTGCGTTTCTTTTGAATTTAGCCCAACGCCTGCACGCCCGAGGTTTCTCACAGTCAGAACTTGTTTTGCGCATGACCCGTGAAGAAATCGGTAGTTTTCTAGGTCTCAAACTTGAAACCATCAGCCGCACATTTTCAAAATTTGTCGATGATGGCATTGTGGAAGTCAAGCAGAGACATGTTCATATTTTGAACACAGATGCCCTGCAAGACATTGTTAACCCCAAATAGGGCCTGACTTTTACTTCGCGGCAGGAACTACTCCTGTGGCCGCATGGTTACGCGCTTGCATCGCTGGAGCGGAGCCGCTCTCCTTGCGACGTGCTTCAATCGACTGGTCTGACTGTCTGCTGGGCTGATAAGAGTCATCATTCACAATCTCATTGGGGCGACTCATAGCCAAATACAAGGTGATAAACCCAGCCACAACCACTAGCGCGGGACCAGCGATGATCAACCATACAAAACCATTTTTCCACCACACTTGACTCACATTGACAGCGTCATTATTCATTCGGTAAACCTAATTTTTGGGCACAATAAAAGTTGATTTTTCAGAATCGTGATCTTCTCTATCAATAGAGTAAATCTTGAATTTAATTTTGTGGGAACCTGGTTCTACCGTATCTTCTGGCAATAGAACACGAACAACCATCCAGCGCGATTCAGTTGGCCCAACCTCCAAATGATTGTCTGAAGTAACTTCCAGACCAATCAGTCCTGAGACCGTGACCTGGTAATGCTGTACCGACTCAGTTGTGTTCATGATCTGCAGTCGATAAACATTCTCAATTTTTCCGTCCTCGACGATTCTTGCCATCACTCCGCGATCTCGAATGACATCGACCTTGAAGGGTTTACGGTCATGCAAACTGAACACCATGCCAGCGATGATGGACATCAAAATGGCGGAATAGATCAGGATACGAGGCCTGAACACATGCCTCCATGTTTCAGCTTTGCTCCAATGCCCCAACATGGCATTTTCAGTAGCGTATTTGATAAGCCCTTTCGAATAGCCCATCTTATCCATCACAGTGTCGCAAACATCTGCGCAAGCACCACAGCCAATACATTCGTACTGCAATCCGTTGCGGATATCAATTCCAGTTGGACACACGTGAACACATAAATCACAATCCACACATGAGCCCAGATTCAATTGGGTCAGGTCAGCCTTTCGAGACCTAGAACCTCTAGGGTCTCCACGCTCTTTGTCATAAGTCACAACCAACGTATCACGATCAAACATGGCACTCTGGAAGCGTGCATACGGGCACATATGTTTACAGATTTGTTCACGCAAAAAACCAGCATTCCCATAGGTCGCTAGACCATAAAAAAATACCCAAAACACCTCCCAGGCACCGAAACTGAGTTGAATCAGCTCAGTACTTAACTCCTTAATTGGAGTGAAATATCCCACAAAGGTGAAACCAGTCCACAAGGAAAAAACAATCCACAAGATGTGTTTGATTCCTTTTCTAAGCACCTTTTGGACTGACCAAGGCTCTGCGTCACGACGCATGTGCATGGAGCGGTCACCACAGACCTTTTTTTCAATCCAGAGAAATATCTCGGTATAAACCGTTTGTGGACAGGTATAGCCACACCACAAACGCCCAGCCACCGCCGTAAACAAAAATAACGAATAAGCTGCAATGATTAACATTGCGGTTAAATAGACCAGATCCTGAGGGTAAAGAACCAACCCAAAAACATAAAACCGTCTAGTCGTCAAATCAAAAAGAACGGCCTGACGCTGCCCCCATTCGACCCAAGGCAAACCGTAGAAAATGATCTGCGTCACCCAAACCATCATCCAGCGGATACTGGTAAAGTAGCCTGATACGCTGCGCGGGTAGATCTTTTTCTCAGGGGCGTACTGAGCAAACGTCCCTTCATCCGCTCCAGAAACGATGATGGGGATAGTTTTATGCGTTTGTGGCTCTTGTTCTTTCAAAACGAATCCTTGTCATAAAGAAAAAAGACTTGGTCTTCATTGTAGAAGACCAAGTCTTGCGGTAAACGTATCAAATACGCTTACTTATTCGACAAGCCCCAAATGTAAGCTGTCAAGACATGAATCTGCGCCTCTGTCAGCTTCTCAGCTTGAGCAGGCATCACATTAACTCTGCCGTTATTGACCATATCCAGAACCGTTTTTTCAGTGCCAGGACCATGCAACCAAATCTTGTCGGTCAAATTGGCAGCGCCCACTGCTTGCATACCCTTACCATCAGGGCCGTGACAAGCTGCGCACACCGCAAATTTTTCTTGCCCAAGAGCCGCACGAGCAGAGTCATGAGCAGCACCAGACAAACTCAAAGCATATTGCGCCACATTTTTAACATCCTCTGCCGAACCTACAGCAGCAGCCATGGGAGGCATGTTGCCGTTTCGACCACCTGTGATGGTTTCCTTAATTTTCTCAGGTGTACCTCCATGCAGCCAATCGCCATCGGTCAGGTTTGGAAAGCCTTTATTGCCGCGGGCATCCGATGCATGGCACTGTGCACAATTATTGCTAAACAAACGTTCGCCAATGGCCATGGCTTGGGCATCTTTTGCCAAATCCTCTGGCTTCATGGACGTAAATTTAGCGTAAATGGGCGCAGTCTCAGCATTACCTTTATCTACTTCCGACTTGTGCTGACCTGTTGAAGTCCAGCCCAAAGTACCAGGGAAGCTACCTATTCCCGGGTACAAAACGAAATATGCTATGGCAAACACAATGGTGAACCAGAACATGTAAGACCACCACCGCGGCAAAGGATTATTCATCTCGCGCAGGTTATCGTCCCAAACATGTCCGGTTGTGTTGTCAGCAGCAGTATGAACCTTCAGGTTACCCACCACCACCAGTATCACGATGCAGAAAAGAACACTCAATATGGTGATCCCTGCAACGTACATCGACCAAAAGTTACTTGTAAAGTCGCTCATTTTTTTTCCTGTTAGGTGTATTCGTCAATCTTGTTCAAAAGGCAAGTTGGCAGCTTTATCAAAATCTGCGGCATTTTTGCGGGAATAAGCCCACACAATGACACCGACAAACAAAATAAAGCTCACCACCGTGACCACTGAGCGAAGAGAGTTGACATCGAATTCCATGGTCGTACTTTGTTTATTTGCCGATTGCAGCAACTGGGGCAGTTGTCCCCAGAACCTGAAGGTAAGCAACAACCGCTTCCATTTCGGTTTTACCCTTAACTTCTTCTACTGAAGCAGCGATTTCAGCATCTGTATAAGGGACACCGACCCTGCGCAAAGCAGTCATGTGTGCAGGCATAACTGATGCGTCCACCTGCGCATTCATCAACCAAGGGTAAGCTGGCATGATCGACTCAGGCACCAAGTCACGAGGATTGTTCAGGTGAGTGATTTGCCATTGATCACTGTATTTACCACCAACGCGGTGAAGGTCAGGACCCGTCCGCTTGCTGCCCCATTGGAAGGGATGGTCATAAACAAATTCATTGGCTTTTGAGAAAGGTCCGTAACGCAAAGTTTCAGCGCGGAACGGCCGAATCATTTGAGAATGACAGTTGTAACAGCCCTCGCGGGTGTAAATATCACGACCTGCCAATTGCAATGCCGTATAGGGTTTTAAGCCTGGAGCGGGGACTGTGGTTGACTTTTGAAAGAAGAGCGGAACCACTTCCACCAAACCACCAAACACCAACACAAACAGCATCAACACAATCAATAAGGTATTGCTGCTTTCGATTTTTTCGTGCGAAAAACCACCGCCGTTATTTGTAGTACTCATAATTATTGATCCTTAAGCGTGAGCTGCTACTGATGGAATAGTGACCGTCACAGCGCGTCCGGCCGTTGCAGTTTTAATGGCATTCCACAGCATGATGAGCATGCCAACAAGATACAAAACACCACCCAAAACCCGCAAAACATAAAACGGATAGCTGGCTTTAACTGATTCGACAAAGGTGTAAGTCAGTGTGCCATCAGCATTGATTGATCTCCACATCAGCCCCTGCATCACACCGGCAATCCACAACGCAGCGATGTACAGAACGATACCAATCGTAGCCAACCAGAAATGCAACTCAACGGCTTTCATGCTGAACATTTGAGTGCGTGAAAACAAACGTGGGATCAGGTAATACATTGAACCCATGGTCACCATACCCACCCACCCCAAAGCACCGGAGTGAACGTGACCCACAGTCCAATCAGTGTAGTGAGACAAAGCATTCACAGTTTTGATAGCCATCATGGGGCCTTCAAAAGTGGACATGCCATAGAAAGACAAGGACACAATCAGGAAGCGCAGAATTGGGTCATCGCGAAGCTTATGCCATGCACCAGACAAAGTCATGATGCCGTTAATCATGCCACCCCAGCTTGGTGCCAGCAAAATCAGAGAAAACACCATACCAAGAGACTGTGTCCAATCCGGCAAGGCGGTGTAATGCAAATGGTGCGGACCCGCCCACATGTAAGTGAAAATCAAGGCCCAAAAGTGAACCACCGACAAGCGATACGAGTAGACAGGACGACCTGCTTGCTTGGGGATAAAGTAATAAACCATACCCAAGAAACCAGCTGTCAAAAAGAAACCCACCGCATTGTGGCCATACCACCACTGAACCATGGCATCCTGGACACCCGCATAAGCAGAATACGACTTCATGATGCCAGCAGGCATTTCAGCGCTATTGCCCAAATGCAGCAAGGCAACAGCCAAGATCATGGCACCGAAGAACCAATTGGCCACATAAATGTGCTTCACCTTACGGGTGCCAATGGTGCCAAAGAAGTTAATGGCATAAGCAACCCAAACCAAGGTGATCAAGATGTCAATCGGCCATTCCAACTCAGCATATTCTTTACCTGTTGTGAAACCCAATGGCAAAGACAAAGCTGCGGAAAGAATAACAAGTTGCCACCCCCAAAAGGTGAATGATGCCAACTTATCGCTAAACAACCGAACCTGACAAGTCCGCTGAACTACGTAATACGAAGTTGCAAACAAAGCACAACCACCAAACGCAAAAATCACCGCATTGGTATGCAACGGACGCAGCCGTCCAAAAGACAGAAAGGAAATACCTAAGTTGAGCTCAGGCCAAGCCAACTGGGAGGCAATGATGACACCTACCAGCATGCCAACCACACCCCATACAACGGTCATGATGGCAAACTGCCTAACGACGGAGTCGTTAAAGGTTGTTGCCCGCGAATTTGGAAATGCCATGGTCACCTCTTTTCAGTTAATAACAAGTTAAATTGTGCCTCAGTGGTTTCTGAAGCCGTTTGATACAAATCAAATTGTGGTCGATTTTCTTATTCATCCTTAAGAATTCGCTCCCCTTCCTGCTCAAGGTCTTCAAATTGACCACTGTCAATGGCCCACCATATCCCTCCGATGATGAAGAACACAAGGACCACAGAAAATGGAACCAGCAAATATAGAATTTCCATCACGTATTCCGTTCAAATTCTGTGCTATTCGACAATCTGAATGCATTCAGCACAACCAACAACGAACTACCAGCCATGCCCAAACCCGCGAGCCAAGCAGGCAGTAAACCCAATACAGCCAAGGGGACACATACCGCGTTGTATATGGCTGCCCACCACAAATTTTGACGCACCACTGCCAGGGTTCTCCTTGACAACATCAAGGCATCTACGACATTCGTCAATCGGCTGCTTGACACCAAAAAATCTGCTTGTGCCTGCGCCAATGGCACGGCTTGACCAAAAGCAAACGATGCATGAGCACCTGCCAATACAGGCCCATCATTCAAACCATCACCTACGACAGCAACTTTTCGCCCTTGAACTTGCGCATTTCTCAAAAAATCAAGTTTTTCTTGCGGAGAACAATGCCCTCTGACTTCGCTGATGCCTACGCTAGCAGCCACTCGATTCGCTGCATCACTGGCATCACCTGACAAAAGATACACACAAACGCCTTCTCTTTGCAACGCTGCGACGGTCTCTGCAGCATCAATGCGAATGTCTTCCTGAAACTCAAAACTAGCTAGCCAACCATTTTCATCACTTAAATGAACCTGCAAGGCTTCTGATTTGAATTCAGACACACCGCAAAAGTCTGCTGATCCGAGTCTTAAGGATATTCTTGGAGCAGCCGATTCAGGAAGACTGATATAACCCCAAATACCTTGTCCTGGAACTTCAGACACCTGGTTAATCACCCATTTTTCATGTTGCTCAGCCAAATTAAATGCAGATTCAATGGCTTTGGAAACTGGATGCAAAGAATACTGAGCCAAGGCCGCAGCCATCGACAACGCGTGTTGCTCAACAATACCCTGACGAACTTTGATCTGCGCAAGCACCATCGCATCACGGGTCAATGTACCCGTTTTATCAAACATCACTGTGTCAATTGCAGCCAGCGACTCAAAGGCCTCTAGCCGACGCACTAACACACCACGTTTGGCTAGCGCACCAGCTGCAGACAACATAGCAGCAGGCGTGGCTAATGACAAGGCACACGGACAAGTCACCACCAATACTGAGACAGCCACCATCAAGGCTTTTTCAGGATCAATCTGCCACCAGTAGGCACATGACAAGCCCGCAGCAATCAAGACACCGATTAAAAATGGTTTTGCTATGGTATCGGCCATACGTGCCAACGTAGGTTTGGAGGTAGAAGCACTTTCCATTAAAGCCACTATTTGTGCGAAACGGGTTTCCTCCCCCACCTTATTCACACGAATTTGCACCAAACCTGACAGGTTATGACTGCCAGAAATGACCTCATCCCCAATACCTCTTGAGACTGGACGTGATTCACCGGTGAGCAAGGATTCATCTGCAGACGTATTGCCCTGCAACACAACTCCATCAGCAGCGAAGGATTCCCCTGGCAATACACGTATCACATCACCGACGCGCAGTCGACGCACAGGCACACGTTCGTAACCGCCATCATCCTTGAGCCTACTCACGCTGTCAGGCAAGCGATTCATCAGCGCCTCAAGAGCACCGGCTGTTTTGTCACGCAGACGCAGCTCCAGCCAGCGGCCAAACAGCAAAAAGAACACAAACATGGTGAACGAATCAAAATACACCTCGGCACCAAACATGCCTTTGGGCTCGAAGGTACCGGCTGTGCTCACGGCAAAAGTGATCAACATGCCCAACGCCACCGGCAAATCCATGCTGACACTCCGATGCAGCACATCTCGCCAAGCATTTTTGAAAAAAGGTCCGCAGGAAAAAAACAGCACAGGCAAACTCAAAACCCACGACGCCCAGCGAAGCAATTGCTCCATCTCAATTGACAAATCACCCGGACCTGCCGTGTACGCAGGATAGGCATACATCATGACCTGCATCATGCACAAACCTGCAACCATCATGCGCCAAAGCGCCATACGCGACTGGGCCTGACGGCGTTCACGGGCAAAAACATCATTGGCTGGAACCGCTCTGTAACCAGCCCTTTGAACCGCTTGCATCCAACCAGAAGGCACAACGCGCTCAGATGACCATACGACTTTGGCCCGATGGCTGCCTGCACTCACCTCCGCATGAAGCACCCCAGGAACCGTTTTGAGTGCATCTTCAATTGAAAGAGCACAAGCCGCACAGTGCATACCTTCAATCAACACATTGGATTCCCAACAACCTGGCTGACTGACAGATACTCGGCTGAAGGCCCCCCACTCCTGCTCATCATCCAGCAATTGCAATGTTTCCAAAGCATCCGGTTTGGACTGATCCACCGAACGCTCAATTAAATGAAGTCCTGTCGGGAGTTGATCTGCTATTGGCAAACTAATTGATTGAAATGTCATTTCACAAGATTAACCGAGGAGAGGTAGGGGTTGCCTGACATAAATCAAGAACGCCCCCGAGTGTAAGGTTATGCTGTAGCTTTCAACTCAATAGAGAGACGAGCATGTACGACAAAATTCTTGTGGCCACTGACGGCTCAAACCTATCCAAAAAAGCAGTCACCAGTGCCATCTCATTGGCGGCTTTAACGGGTGCAAGTTTGGTCGCCCTCAAAGTAGTACCTCGTTACCCTCAGAGTTATTTTGAAGGTGGCTTGGCACTGCAGGCAGCTGAAGTGGGTCGAATTGAAAAACAATGGGCAGATGAAGGCCAGGCCGTTGTTGATGAAGTCAAAAAAACTGCCGAGTTGCAAGGGATCAAAACCAGAGCACTGACCATCAAGTCAGATGTTGTATCCGATGCCGTGATTGCGACCGCCAAAAAACACAAATGTGACTTGATTGTGATGGCCTCCCATGGTCGCAGAGGTGTCAAACGATTGCTTCTTGGCAGTGAAACCCAGCAAGTTCTTACCCACTCGCACATACCAGTTCTGGTATTAAGATAACCCAAATACCAGCAAACTCTTGCTATCAGCGCATATTGCCACCTTTTATCCGGCCCTATGCGCTTTTTCGTAATCCTGAAAACGTTGACGAATCTCCTGCACTTCTTCCCAATTTGCCAGTAATGTTGCAACACACTTCGGATCGAAATGGATGCCTGCACTAGCCTTGATGTGCTCGGCTGCCCGCTCCAGCGACCAGGCTATTTTATAAGGCCGCGCTGATGTCAAGGCATCAAACACGTCAGCCACAGCCACAATGCGGCTAAAAATTGGAATCTCCTCACCCTTCAAACCATGGGGATAACCTGACCCATCATACTTTTCATGATGCGCAAGTGCAATTTCAGCGCCAGCTTGAAGAACCTTGGATGAACTTCCTTTGAGTATTTCGTACCCAAACAGGGCATGTTGTTTCATGATTTCAAATTCTTCCGGTGTCAATCGACCAGGTTTTAGCAAAATATGGTCAGCAATACCTACCTTGCCTATATCGTGCATGGGTGAGGCTTCAAGCAAAAGCTCCTGATCGGCATGAGGCAAACCCAGACCCTTGGCAATCAATTCGGAATAATGTGCCATGCGCAAAATATGGGCCCCAGTTTCGGGGTCACGGTATTCAGCTGCTTTCGAAAGACGAATCACGGTTTCTCGCTCACGCTGAACAATTTCAGCAGTCGCTTTGCGAACCTCGCTAGCCAGCCATTCGGCCCGATTCGCTAGAGCCTTGCGACTTGCCCCCAGCAAAAGCATATTGTTGGCACGCGCAATGAACTCAACTTTATCAACCGGCTTAGTTAAAAAGTCGGTTGCACCCGCATCAAGCGCCCTGTACCGAATTTGCTTCTGATCATTGGCCGTGATCATCAATACCGGCACATCGGCTTTACCTGGTGTTGCACGCAACTCAGATATAAATCGAATCCCATCAAGCTCCGGCATCATGTAATCGACGATGACCAGATCAATATCGTGGTTTTGCGCCCAAGCCAGTCCGTCCGGCGAGCTAGAAAAGGTTTTTGACTCGCTGTTACCCATGCGCCTGATCAGCGCTTCAAACAAAATCAAATTGATTTCAGCATCATCAACAATCAACACTTGGTAAGTCATAGTCGAACACTTTCATCATCAAGTGGCACACTGCTCACTCAAAATTACCATTCAATACGGACAGCTCACTTTTCACTGTCTCTACTAGTTTCAGGCTGAGTGGTTTTGCAAAACTGTCACCAATTGATCCACCTGATTTTTCAAACCCTGCAGCTTAAGCCTCAAATCATCCATGTTTGAAGGTGTGCCAAGGCATTTGTCAGATCCAACCATTTGTTCAAGTTCCGATGCCAATTGTGTGGCGGGGATAGCACCAAACATACCCAAAGTACCCTTCAAGGCATGGGTCGTGTGTTGTAACGGCGACAAGTTGCCACAGTTCAATGCTGCGGTCATCTTTTCCAAATCAATCGGCCATTGCGCCAAAAACACATCCTTCACAATTTCAACCACATCTTGATCAGAGTCTGCCAGAGCTTTTGCATAGTCAAAATTGACAGGTGGTTGGACACCTTCCTGCATCTTTGGGGCTTCTGGGACAAGTGGCAAAGGATCCATCAAGCTTGGGTTCAACTTCAACGGTGCAAACTTGGCTAGTACGCGCTGGAGTTCAGCCAACTCAATGGGTTTTGAAATGTAATCATCCATGCCTGCCTGCAAACAGCGTTCCCGATCACCCAACATGGCGTTGGCGGTCATGGCCACGATCGGCACGTGCTGCCCCTCATGTTCACTGGCACGAATACGTTGCGTAGCCTCCAAACCATCCATCACAGGCATCATCATGTCCATCAACACCAAATCGAATTGATGTTTCGCCAACATTTCAAGCGCAATCTGCCCATCGTCAGCCACTGTCACATGATGACCCCAACGCTCAATCAGCGCAATCGCCAGCTTCTGATTGATCACATGGTCCTCCACCAGCAAAACATCCAGCTCAATTTGAGATTCCCTGATGCCGTGACGAGTGATCAAATCAGTCGGCACATCAGCGGCCACATTCACCACCCGATTCAGCAACTGAGCCAACTCATCACGGGTAAAAGGTTTGGATAAATAGGCCGCAAAACCAATCTCTTTCGAACGCTGCGCATCACCTTTCAACCCCGCCGAAGACAGCATGACCATCGACAGGTCAGCACAATCTGGCAAAGTCAACATTTTTGCGGCTGTAGTGAAACCGTCCATCGACGGCATGTGCGCATCCAGCAACACCAGATCAAAACGTTGACCGACCGACACACTGTGTTGTAGCAAATCCAGCGCCTGCTCGCCAGACTCAGCTTGTGTAGGCAACATACCAAGACTTTGCAAGATACGGGAAATCACCACCCGATTCACTTCATTGTCATCCACCATCAGCACCCGCAGACCCACCAAACCCACTGTGCTGGGGCATACCGGAGTATTTTCAGAGTCAATTTCCATGGCCACTGAAAAATCGAACTGACTGCCTTTGCCAATTTCACTTTTCACTGAAATTTGGCCACCTAAAGCTTCGACCAACCGAGAAGAAATGGATAAACCCAAACCAGTCCCCCCAAAACGCCGGGTAATACTGCTGTCTTCTTGTGAAAACGCCTCGAAGATGCTGTGCAGCTTGGATTCAGGAATTCCAATGCCCGAATCTTTGACCGAGAACCTGAACATGGACATCTTTTGTGAAGCTTGTTCAAACGACACACTCAATACCACCTGCCCATATTCCGTAAATTTGATCGCATTGCCAATCACCGGGATCTCCGACCACGGCCAGAGGGACATCTGACTCCATGTCACACACCAATTCAATACCCTTGACATGCGCCCGCACGGCCAGCGTTTTGAGCGTTTCACTGACCATGCCATTCAGGTTGAATGGAATCCTCTCGATCATCAACTTGCCAGCCTCAATTTTTGAAAAATCAAGAATGTCGTTGATCACACGCAGCAAAGACTCTGAAGACGATTTGACAATATCAAGGTATTCACGCTGCTCGTGCGTCAAATCGGTGTCCAATGCCAGCTCGGTCATGCCAATCACCCCATTCATGGGCGTGCGAATTTCATGGCTCATATTGGCCAAAAAGTCAGATTTGGCCCGATTGGCCACTTCAGCCGCCTCTTTGGCTCGGCGCAGTTCCTCTGATGCTTGTTTCTCACGTGAAATATCGGCCAGATAACCGTTCCAGATCACCCCACCATCCACTGCAGTTTTTGGCATGGACTCACCGTGCACCCAAATCACCTCACCGGTGCGCTTGTGCAAAATCCGAAAGTCCAGAGAAATTCGCACCAACGACTTAGCAGAACTTACAAAGGCCTGCTCAAATGCATCTTGATCTTCAGCATAAACCTGCTCAAAAAACACGGATGCATCGTTCATTACCTCTTGTGGTGACAAACCACAAATCTGCTCTGCGACCCGGCTACAAAACGGGAAATTTTGCCGCCCATCAGCCCACAAGCGGTACTGAAAAACCACCACCGGAATACTCTCACTGACCTCAATCAGCCGCTCCCCCGCCTCTTTGAGCTGAGTCACATCTTGCCAGATGCCGGTAAACACAGTCAAACCATCTGTAGACAGATCAGTATCAGGATTGATCTCAGAACGAATCCAACGTAGACCACCGTCAGGCATACGCACCCGGTAGTCGCCTTGCCATGCGGTTCGATTCGCCCCAGCGTCCAAAATCTCGGCAAAACAACGCTCGCGATCTTCTTCCACAATTTGCAAATACGCCAGTTGTCCATCGGCCATCAAGGCCGCGCGATCCAGACCCCGGATTTCTTCAAGTCGCTCACTTACAAAAGTGTAGCGAACCCGCCCATCACCCACCTCACACTGGTACACCACACCTGGCACCGCATTGGTGATGCGTCTTACCCGACTCTCCGCCAACGCCACGGCCGCCTGCATTTGTTTGCGCACGGTGAGATCGGTACAAATGGCGATGAACTGCTCTGCAGAGTTGTGATCATCCATCAGAGGAACAATCGTGGCCTGCACCCAATACAGCGCACCATTTTTGGCACGGTTGCAAATTTCCCCATGCCACACATGACCTGACAAAATGGTTTGCCACAAGTGACTGAAAAACTCGGCCGGATGCGCATTTGCATTGATCAAACGATGGTTCTGCCCCAGCAAGTCATCCCGCGCATAGCCACTGATCTTGCAAAACTTGTCATTGGCATAGGTGATACGCCCAGACACATCGGT
>VIKI01000063.1:0-5952 GCA_008080595.1 Comamonadaceae bacterium | reverse complement strand
GCTGATCCAGGGCAAATTTCTGTTTGGCCAAATCAGACAACGCTGCTTGCAAGTCGTGTTGGCTGATTTCCCGCTGATACACCAGCTCGGACATCAACAACGACAAAGACTCCAGGTTATCGTCTTGCAAAGCAGGCATTTCTGCATCCATCGTCTGCAGCAAGCTGTTGGCAGTTTCACGTAACGAATCGATGGCACGGGTACGGCTGTCCAACTCTTCACGCAGCCGGTCATTGGTGTGAGATAACTCGACTGAACTGAGCTGCAGACTGCGTGTTTTCAGATCCAGATCGCGGTCATTTTGCGTATAAGCCTCTTCCACCCTTGCCAGGAACGCTGGTAAACCCGAAAGCAAGGTTGAAACCCCGGCGGACACTGCTGCTGACTTGGACAAGTGCTGCAACTCCTCCAACACAGCAGGGAGCTGACTTTCTTCCACGCCCAACATACGCCGTATCTGGCGGGCAAGCAACTTATGCATGATTCAACATCTTCAAGGGCTGATGCCAGTGTCAAGTTCCATCAGATGGGTGATGGTCATGGTTTGATTGTGCAACTTGCAAGACACACCACCGGTGAAGGGACTGATCTCTCCGTAGGAATAAAACCCTGTAAGCACCGTTGCCTGGCCAAGCACATCTGCTACCGCCTCGACTTCTTCTTCAACTCTGCCACCCATCACCAATTTTCTCCCGACACAACTCACCAGCAAAGCCATGCCTTGCCCAGAGTGCTCCATGGCCAACCTGACGGCCTGGGCCGCCTCCTGCGCACCATCCACCAACACATCGGTGCTGGCATGCATCAGGCGCAAATAACCCTCCTTGTCAATGTCACCGGCCAGAGTCAAGGAGCCACTGTCGTCATCCACCGCCAAAATAGTACGAATCAAACCAACATCGGTTTGGTCACGTCCAAGCATTGAAAAGGGAAACAACAGCCCAGCCGCTGGCAAATCTTTGGCATGCTCACCCAAATAGCGCTTGTACACCTCCAACGCCGGTTCACCATCAAGCTCAAACAGCACATTGTGGCTGCTGCGAGTCACTTTGCGTGCCGGGCCAAAAGGCATCCAGCCGCCAAACGAGCCATGCGCCACGCTGATACCCTCTCCATAAAATCCAACGCAGGCCACATGATCGGCATGGACACCACTGTCATCCAGTACCCAGGTCTGTCTGAATTGGGCCCCATCTCCGGCCAAACCACCCGTGATCAGTACATCTGGCCCCAAGGCCGAAGTCAAGCCGCCAATCAATGCACTGCCATTGATACTCACCCCTTGCCCCAACACCAGCACGGCACGCAAACCCTGCATGGGTAAAGATTGCGCCAAACGCTGCCCGGCCGCAAATGAGTCTTCCATCTCGGCCAAAGAGGTATGGGCCGATTGCACTTCTGCATGGTCAAAGTGCACTGCGGTGACCACACACGAATCATCAGTGACACCTTGGTTAGAAATCTCCCCGGCCGTGCTACATCCCAACTGGTGTGCTTGGGGAAAGCGCTCTGCCAGCATGGGCTGCAAGGTTTGCAACCAATCACTCGAACCAAACAGCAACAGCAGCTGGGGTTCAGTGGTGTTCAAAGGTTCCAAAGCCCGCGATAGATCTGAACGATTTCGCAGCAGAGTTTGAGTAACTTGCATCTGAGAACCTCAATAAAAGTAAGCAAATACTAACTGTTTGAGCTACAGGCAAACTGTTGCCGCAACAGATTCTTTTGGACTTTGCCCATGGTGTTGCGTGGCAGATCAGCCAGCACATGGCACTGCTTGGGTACTTTGTAATGGGCCAAAGTGGCTTTGAGCTGATCCAGAATGTGCTTCGCATCAAGCTGCACACCCTGTCTGGGCACCACCAGCGCCACGCCCACTTCACCAAAATCCGGGTGCGGCACACCCACCACCGCGCTCTCTTGCACCCCCGGCAAATCGTTGATGAAACTCTCCAGCTCAGCCGGGTAAACGTTGTAGCCGCCGCTGATGATCAGGTCTTTGCTGCGCCCAACAATCGTCACATAGCCCTGCGCATCGATCTTGCCCACATCGCCGGTTTTAAAGAAACCGTCCAAGGTGAACTCCTCTGCGGTCTTCTCCGGCATGCGCCAATAACCGGCAAACACATTCGGGCCTTTGACCTGAATGTCGCCAATTTCACCACCGGGCACAGCCGCGCCCTGCCCGTCCACCACCCGCAAACTCACCCCAGGCAGCGGCAAACCCACCGTGCCACCTTGGCGCTCACCGAGATACGGGTTCGAGGTCAGCATGATGGTTTCACTCATGCCATAACGCTCCAGAATGGTGTGCCCGGTGCGCCTCTGCCAGGCCTTGAAGGTATCCATCAGCAGTGGGGCCGAGCCTGAAATGAACAGCCGCATGTGACGAGTCACCTCCTGTGTCAAACCCGGCTCATTCAGCAAGCGCACATACAGCGTAGGCACGCCCATGAACACGCTGGCCTGGGGCAGATAGCGCAACACGGTCTTGGGCTCGAACCTGGCCAGCCAGATCATCTTGCTGCCATTGATCAGCGCCCCATGAATCGCCACAAACAAGCCGTGCACATGAAAGATGGGCAAGGCGTGGATCAGCACATCGCCACCTTCGGCGGGGCTGCGCCAAGCCCAGTAGTCTTTCAGCACCCGCGCATTGCCACTGGTGTAGATGATCACCGCCACATCATCGGCTTGTTTGACCGCCACCTCATGCTGATCGGAGGCATGAGCCGCACGCTCCAGCAGGGAGCCGGTACGGTCATCGTTCAAGGTAAACACCCAGCGTGTGCCCGCCTGAAACGCCAGCGTGCTGACCCAGCCAAAGTTGGCTGTGCTGCACACCACCACGGCAGGCTCGGCATTGCCAATGAAATACTCCATTTCAGCGCTTTGATACGCCGTGTTCAGCGGCAAAAACACATAACCGGCACGCAAAATGGCCAGGTAGAGCATCAGCGCCTCGACCGACTTGTCGACCTGCACCGCAATACGTGAGCCTTCAGGCAGCTCCAGCGATTGCAAAAAGTTCGCCAGCATGGCCGTGCCACGCTCCAGATCGCGCCAGCTGTACAACTGGCCCGCATCGGTTTCAACCGCGCAAGTCTCCAGATCAGCCGGAAACGCCTGGCGCAAATGGTGGTAAAGATTGGCTGAGGCAGCAGGCATAAGAGTCATCCTTGGCAAGATTCAAAACCTTGGGGTGCGTTTTTCCAGAAAAGCCGTGATGCCTTCCCGATGTTCGGCGCTGTCGGCATACGCATAGGCCGTATCCAGCAGATTTTTCAGTCGCTCATCCGCTCCGTTTTCAATAGCTGTTTGCGCATGTTCCATAAGCACTAGAGGCCTGTTTAATGCTCTAAAAGTTTGCTTATTCAAACGCGCTGCCTGGGGGGCTAGCTGGCCGATGCGCTGCACCGTGGCCTGCGCCAGCGTGGGCAAATCCCCGCGTTGCAGCATCTCGGGGGCACTGAACACCGCTGCCTCCAACAACATTTGCCGCGCCGTGACCATGCCGACCTGCTGCGACACCAGCGCCGCTTCCCGCGGGGCCATCGGAAAACCCAGCTTGGCAATCGGTGCGCCAAATTGGGCCGACTCAGCACTCAGGCGAATGTCGCAACAGCTGGCAATCTCCACCCCGGCCCCCATGCAATTGCCAGCAATTTGTGCCACCATGGGCACGTCGCAGGCCAGCATGGCATTCAAGGCACCCCACACCTCGTTGTCATGAAAGTCGCGCAAACTGTCTTCCTGAAAGCGAAAGCTGGTGTATTCGGAAATGTCACCGCCCGCACAAAAATGCACCCCCGTGCCAGAAATCAGCACACAGCGCACGTCAGCATTGCGCTGAATGCTCTCAAAACAAGAGCGTAATTGCCGCCACATGGCACGGCTCATGGCGTTGAAGCGTTTCGGGTAATGCAGGGTGACATGGGCCACCCCGTCACGCAGTTCAAAATGAATGGATGGCGGCATGCCTTTTCACCGAATGAATGCTACAAAATAAATAGCTTCTTACGCTTATTGATCAAGCGCCAGAGGCCCATTTTTCTTATGACTTTGTGCGTTGCCCAGCCCACCACCACAAACCGGCCCCGCCGACGATCATGGGCACACACAACCACTGCCCCATGCTCATGCCCAGGCTCAGCAGACCCAGATGGGCATCGGGCTCACGGAAAAATTCAGCCACAAACCGGAACACGCCGTAACCGAACAAGAAGGCCGCAGCCACCTGCCCAGGTATCCGGGGCTTGCGTGCATACAGCCAAAGCAGCACAAACAGCAGCATGCCTTCGAGTAGAAACTGGTAAACCTGCGAGGGATGGCGCGGTAGCTCACCCGCTCCGCGAAACACCATGCCCCAAGGCAAATCAGGGCTGGCCACCCGGCCCCACAACTCCCCATTGATGAAGTTGCCCACCCGCCCCATGGCCAAACCAGTGGGCACACAGGGGGCAACAAAATCGGCCACTTGCAGCAAAGGGCGTTTGCGCGACCAGGCGAACCAGATTTCAGCCACCACCACGCCCAGCATGCCGCCATGAAAACTCATGCCGCCCTGCCACACAGCAAACACCTCCAGCGGATGGGCGGCGTAGTAAACCGGTTTATAAAACAGGCAGTAGCCAATGCGCCCACCCAGAATCACCCCCATCACGCCCAGAAACAAAATGTCCTCCACATCCTTGCGGCTCCAGGCCTGTGCGCCCGTGAGGGAGGCAAACGGCTCATGACGCAGGCGCAAATTCGCCAGCCACATGAACAGGCCAAATGCCGCCAGATAGGTCAGGCCATACCAATGTACGGCCAGAGGCCCCAGCTGCAGGGCGACCGGGTCAATTTGAGGATGGATCAGCATCAATCATCCAGCAAAGACAGATCCCGCACCGCGCCCTTGTCGGCCGACATCACCAGCTTGGCATAGGCCTTGAGCGCCGCCGACACCTTGCGCGGGCGTGGCTGAGCAGGTTTCCAGCCCAGCACATTCTGCTCGGCGCGGCGTTTGGCCAACTCTTCGTCAGACAGCAGTACGTTGATGGAGCGGTTGGGGATGTCGATGCGGATGCGGTCACCATTGCGCACCAGGCCAATCGCGCCACCAGCTGCGGCTTCGGGTGAGGCGTGGCCAATCGACAGGCCGGACGTGCCGCCGGAGAAGCGCCCGTCGGTCAACAGCGCACAGGCCTTGCCCAGGCCCTTGGATTTGATGTAGCTGGTGGGGTAGAGCATTTCCTGCATGCCTGGGCCGCCCTTGGGGCCCTCGTAGCGCACGATCACCACGTCACCGGCTTTCACCTTGTCGTTCAGCACATGCTCCACCGCTTCATCTTGCGACTCGGTCACATGGGCCGGGCCTTCAAACACCATCAGCGCGTCATCCACACCGGCGGTCTTGACCACACAGCCGTCCAGCGCGATGTTGCCGACAAGCACCGCCAGGCCACCTTCTTGCGAGAACGCATGCTCGGCAGAGCGGATACAGCCCTCGGCGCGATCCATGTCCAGACTGGGCCAGCGCGTGGCTTGACTGAACGCGACCTGACTGGGTTTTCCCGCAGGGCCAGCCAGGTAGAACTTGTGTACCTCGGCGGACTCGGTACGCAGGATGTCCCACTGATCCAGCGCATCCTTCATGGTTTTGGCGTGCACCGTGGGCACATCGGTGTGTAACTTGCCAGCACGATCAAGCTCACCCAGGATGGCCATGATGCCGCCGGCGCGGTGCACGTCTTCAATATGGTATTTCTGCGTGTTGGGAGCCACCTTGCACAACTGCGGCACCAGCTTGGAAATGCGGTCAATGTCCTTGAGCGTGAAGTCAATTTCGGCCTCTTGCGCCACCGCCAGCAGGTGCAGGATGGTGTTGGTGGAGCCGCCCATGGCAATGTCCAACGTGATGGCGTTCTCAAAGGCCTTGAAGCCGATGGCGCGTGGCAGCACGCTGGCATC
>VIKI01000062.1 GCA_008080595.1 Comamonadaceae bacterium | reverse complement strand
CTGGTGCGCCTCCGGCAACGAGCGCTTGGCGACTTCTTGCATGACTTCGGCCAGCATGAAATCAACCAATACCGGTTTTTCAGTACCACTTTCCAGGCGCGACAACTCCATCAAGGCGTTGAACAAACCATTGATCGACTGCCCAGCCTGAGTGATGTGCTGCATCAGCGGGTGATCCATGGCGGCAGGAACCTGCTGGCGGTAGGCTTCGACCAACAGCAACAAGGCATGCACAGGTTGACGCAAATCGTGACTTGCCGCAGCCAGAAACTCGGACTTGTCGCGATTGGCCTGGTCAGCACGCCGGGCTTGTTCGGCGTTGTTGCGTGCCAGCTTCTCATTGTCCAGACGCAAGCGTATGGCATCACGAAGCATGGCTTGGGTGTTGCGCATGGCCGCGAGCAGGGCAAGTGCAAAAAGCACATAAATCATCACAATGACCCAAATCGATTCCCCAAAAATATACGGCAGATGCGAGATAAATATCCCACAGGTGACTGCTGCGCTGGCCACCGAGCCCAGAAAATCATTGGCCAGATTGGAAAAGGCCGACTGCCCAACAATGGCGGTAAAAACAACCAAAATGAAAGCGTTATGCACCGTGGCCTGTGGCTGCATCAAGAAACTCATGGCTCCCCAGCCGATACTGCTGACAAATTGCAGCGCATGCCGATAACGCAACCAGCGTCGGATGGCCTTTTTGTCAGGTTCGGTCTGATACACACATGACCTGAAATACCACAGCAACACAAAGTAGAACAAGCCAACCAGAACCGAAAAGCCCAACCAGAGGCTGAGAGCGAGCGCTGGTGCATGCTCATAGGTAGCCAGCGCAACCAGACAAGGCCCGACAATCTGCCCTAACCCAGAAGACTTCAAATTGCGGTAGCCCAGCAAAAACAGGGCATGATCCACTTCAGGCTCAAAAGCCGGAAACCATGTTTTTTTGTGCGGTGATGCTGGAGTGATCATGTGTGTACAAGTTCTTTCCGATTCAGAACCGAACACAGCGTAGCCGCCAGCACCGACGCATCGACCGGCTTGAACATCACCATGTAGCCCGCCTCTTCGGCCCGTGCCTGCACCATTTGCACCAACTCGCCGGTCTGCAAAATACCTACAGCCTGCGGATAGCAGTCTTGTAAATAGTCCAACATTTCAATGCCATCCATGGCTCCTGGCAGCCGAAAGTCACACAACACACATTCGGGTTGCCAGTCTGTGCCACACACCTGGACTGCACTGGCATCACCCGTCGTGGCACTGCGCAAATCAATGCCCCAACTGCCCAGCAGCGCCTGCATGGCACGCTGGATCATGGGGTCATCATCCACCAGCAGAATACGCCGCCCATACAACTGGTTGGCAATGTGCAAGCTGTCAGGCAGAAGACGCGAGGCCTTTTGAATGGCTTGCGGCTCAGGTACATGGGTGCACAAGTCAGCAGGCAAATGCAGCCGAAAACAACTGCCGCGCCCCAGCTGCGAGCGTAACGTGAGCCCGATCCCCAACAACTCACTGGCGTGGCGCACAATGGCCAGCCCCAAGCCCAGGCCTTTGGTTCGGTCTCGTTCACGATTGGCCACCTGGACATAAGGGTCAAAAATGCGGGCCTGATCGCCCTCGGCGATGCCCAGCCCGGTGTCCCATACCTCCAGCCAATAACCAGCTACCCCATGGGACGGGCGCAGGGTCAACAACACCGCACCACTCATGGTGTAACGCACTGCATTGCTGAGCAAGTTGCCCAACATGCGCTCCAGAAGCAGTTTGTCGGTCAACAGCATCAGGCGTTTGGCGTGCACAGACACATGGCTTCGCAAAGGCAAATTCTTGCGCTCTGCCTCGGGCCGTGAACGGGCCAAGACACGATTGATGGATTCAGAGAGTTCAAAGCTGGCTTTGACAGGTTGCTCCATGCCACTTTCCAGGCGTGAGAGCTCCATCAGCGCATTAAAAAGTGTCCCAATGGATTGGCCCGCCGTGGCAATATTCAGAATCAGCGGGTGATTGGCCGCAGTCGGTACCTGCTGGCGATAAGCCTCGATCAACAACAACAAGGCATGAACCGGTTGGCGCAAATCATGACTGGCGGCTGCCAAAAATTCAGATTTGTCGCGATTGGCCTGCTCGGCTCGGGTGGCGTTTTCGGCATTTTTACGGGCCAGCAGCTCGTTGGCCAACCGCAGTTGAATGGATTCGATCAAGGTCAGGTGGGCGTTGTAGGCCACCCAGGCCATGACCGACAGGTACAGCAAACACATGCCAATCACCACCAGCGACTGGTCACCAAACGCGGCCGGAATTTGCGACCACAGCACGATGCTGGCCAGCGTCACGCTGACAATAAACCCGCGCAGATCATGGGCGTTGCTGACCGCCGAGTAAGCCAGTGCCCCGGCAAAAGAGGTCATCACCATCAGGTTGTTCACCTGAGCACCAGGTACAAACAAAAAACCGATGCTGCCCCAGCCCAACCCAGTCAAGGTCACCATCCACAAATGCGCGGCCTTCCATTGGCGCAACACCGTTATGTTGATGCCAGGCAGATTGGCTCGTTGACGAAAGCCCCAGACCCCGAGACCAAAAACCACCGTCATGCCCAGCATGAAGGTCAACCAACTCGCGACCCTGGATTGAGGAGCCGCAAACGAAGTGCCTGCAGCCACCAACAGTGACAAACCGGTGTGCCCGACCAGATGCACTGGCAGGTTGCGGTAACCCAGCGTGAACAGCTCGCGCTCAACGGCAGGGTCGTAATCAGACAACACTTTCACAAATAGCAACCCTTCACGGCTCTTGGTTCAATGCGGCTTTCCTCACCCTCAACCCGCATGATCGTATCTGTACTTCACCAGAAAAAAAGGGCCCGCATTGCGGCGGGCCCTAAAAACCTTGGAGAAATAAAGACTCAGCGAGGGGCCAGGGTATAGCTTGTCAGCTCCTGGGTTGAACTGCCACCACTAGCGGCTGCTGTGGTCATGTAAAACTTCGGCACATTGGGCAGTTTGTTGGTCAACCAGATCGTGTTGTTAAACGGCTGAGCGAATGCACTTGACAAGGTACCAAACAAGGATGAGAACATGGGGTTGCTCCCGTTGTTACCTTCCAGCTTGACATTGTTGATGGTCACATTCACTTGCAGTTTGCACACATTGGCAAAAGTGCCTGCCGCAACGGTCAATGACTCATTGGGCTTGCGCTCCACAGTGAAGCTGTAGTCCATGGTCAGCGCGGTACCACCACCAATGGCGGCAAATGCACTGGTGATGCCCGAACCCGTCACTCGAGCCTTAACTGCCACAGTAGCCACTTGACCAATGTTGTAGGAGGCATTGTTAATACGATCCTGGTAGTCTGGTGGATCAAAAGTGGTGACTGTGGTTGTGGTGGCAGCCGCTGCATTGGATCCCAGATAAGCCCCAGTGGTCGGACTTGTATATGTCACACCGGTACTGGTCACACCCGCGATGGTGGACGTTGTAGTCAAAGCCAGAGCCGGTTGTCCCTGGAAGGTGCTGCTGCTGTAGTCGTACCGCATGGTGTAGTTGCTGACCGTTGGCAACATGTTGGCGGAGTAGGTCAGTGAGTCACCTGCTTTGGGAGTCAACGGCACACACTCATTACCTGCTGCAGTCGATCCAGATGCGGCGGGCGTTGATGCCGGGGTTGCGGGAGTTGATGCTGCGGGTGAAGAAGCCGCTGCAGCAGGAGAGGATGCCGGTGTTGCGGGAGATGCTGCGGGTGTTGCAGGCAAGGCCGCCACAATGCCTGTTAATGCAGACCCGGCTGCTGCGCCTGTGCGCAGGTCTGCCAAGGTCTTGCCTGCATTACGCGTTGCGAGACCAATCCGGTCCAGAATCACATCTTCCGCGTCACCAACCTTGAACGTGCCTGTCAACACATCGACTGCGGGTGTGCTACCTGTAATGGCCGCAGTCTGGGTATTGCGCCACCCTTGGCGGCATCGTAAGCAGCAAAGGCCAGCGCTGGATCTGAGCCCAGTGCTTTGGACACCACGAGGTCGCTCAAGGGTGTCAGGTTGACACGACCGGCCTGGGTGGCAAAGCCGTGTAATGTCACACTTGGTGTGCCACCAACAACTTGCAAGAGACAGGGAGCCGTCTGACCACCAGAGAGGCTCAGACTGAATGAACCATCAGCCGCCGTGGTACCCACAATAGGCGCACCAGAACTGCACTTTGCAGTGACTGCTGCACCCGGCAATGCAGCCCCAGTAGCGGCGAGACCTTGCAACGTTGGGACTGCAGGTGTTGCAGGGGTTGAAGTTCCCGACCCGCCGCAAGCGGAAAGCAGCCAGGTTGCGGCGCTGAGTGATGCAAGAACAAACCCTTTTTGACGATAGCCGATCAAAGTTGACATAAATTCTCCGTAAATGCAATGGAAGTGATTCATTGGTTAACGGCAAACCCGTGCAATGCACGGGTCGATCCGTTCCAATGCCATTGTGTTGCCACCTTTGACACTGCGCCACCCCCCCAACGGGGGGGTGACTTATGGGCTATCCCACAGTTTGATCAGAACGCAGGGCCAAAACCTTATCCTTTCCATAGCCCAGCTGAGCCAGCAACTCATCCGTATGCGCCCCCAGCGTCGGCGGGCTCAGCCGCACGCCCAGCCGCTGCCCATCCAGGGTGAACGGGAACAAGGTGGCCTTGCTCACCTCGCCTGCATGCGGGCCATCGGGCAGCACCATGTCGGCCAGGCCACCGGTGGCCAGCAGGTGTTCGTCGTCAAACAATTCCTCGGGTTTGCGGATCGGCGCATAGGGCAGTTTGTGCGCTTCCATCAGGCGGCTCACCTCTGCTGCGCTGTAGTGGCCCAGGCGCTCGCGCAGAATTGGCAGCAGCGTGGGCCGCTCGCGCACCCGGTCGTTGTTGCTGGCGTAGCGGGCATCTGATTTCAGATCGGCCATGCCAAACACCTCACAAAACGTGGCCCACTGCGCATCACTCACCGCCGAGATAAAAATCTGCTCGCCATCCTTCACGGTGAACACGTCGTACACCGCCCAGGGTGAAATGCGTGCCGGCATGGGTGCGGCGGGCTGGCCGGTCATGGCGTACTGCAGCATGTGCTGGCCGACCAGAAACACGTTGTTCTCAAACAAGGCGCTTTGCACCTCTTGCCCGCGTCCGGTGATGCCACGCTGGATCAAGGCCCCCAGCGCACCAATGGCCCCGAACATTCCCCCCATGATGTCGTTGACACTGGTGCCAGCCCGCAACGGGTCACCGGGACGACCGGTCATGTAGGCCAGCCCACCCATCATCTGCACCACCTCATCCAGCGCAGTACGGTGCTCGTAGGGGCCGGGCAAAAACCCCTTGTGACTCACATAAATCAGCTTGGGGTTTTGGGCCGACAAGGCGGCGTAGTCCAGCCCGTACTTGACCATGGTGTCGGGCTTGAAGTTTTCCAGCACCACGTCAGCACTCAGGGCCAGCTTGCGGGCTACTTCGGCCCCTTGCGCGCGGTGCAAGTTGATGGCAATACTTTTCTTGTTGCGGTTGAACATGGGGAAAAAACCCGCGCCCGCGCCCAGCAGATGGCGGGTGCGATCACCCTCGATGGGTTCCACCTTGATCACCTCGGCCCCCATGTCGGCCAGCACCATGCCACAGGTCGGCCCCATGACCATGTGGGTAAATTCGACCACCCGCAAGCCTGCCAAGGGCAAAGAACGAGCAGGTGCAGCAGGGGTAGATGGACTCATGGGATTCTTTCAGGCATCAAATAAAACAGGCCGCATTATTTCCCAGTGCGCAGACGGGGCGGATTACCCGCATTTTGGTTAAAGCTGTTGCTGCATTGAAGCCACGCATGCTGTCAGCCTGGTTTCGTAAAATCAGCGGATGACCCACCCTGCACCCCTCCTGCCCGCTGACATGTCAAACCACCACCCCGCACGGGCCGTGTTGTTTGATGCCTATGGCACCTTGTTTGACGTGTACAGCGTGGCCGAGCTGGCCGAAGAGCTTTTTCCTGGCCACGGCCAGACGCTGAGCGTGGTGTGGCGCGACAAACAAATTGAATACTCCCGCCTAGTCACCACCTGCAACCATGGTGCGCATTACCGGCCGTTTTCCGAGATCACCCGCTCTGCCCTCATTTATGCTATAAAAAAAGTAGCTGCTTGCGCAAGTGAATCAAGCGCCACAGCCGAATTTATTTTAGAACACGAGCCCGCCATCGAGATGCTGCTGGCGCAATACCAGCATCTGGATGCTTTCCCGGAAAACCTGGCCGTGCTGCAACAGCTCAAAGCCCAGGGCATCCCCATGGGCATCTTGAGCAATGGCAACCTGAGCATGCTGCAAGCCGCCGTGCATTCGGCCGGGTTTGACGGTTTGCTTGACCACGTGATCAGCGTTGACCCGGTGCGCAAATTCAAGCCCCACCCAGAGGCCTATGCCCTGGGTGAGCAGACCATGGGTTTGCCCGCGTCACACATCCTCTTTGTCAGCTCCAACGGCTGGGACGCACTCGGGGCCACCTGGTACGGCTACCAGACGCTGTGGGTCAACCGCTATCACTTGCCGTTTGAAGAGCTGGGCTGCCAGCCCACCCGCATCGGCCATAGCCTGAATGACGTGCTCAACTTCTTTCCCACCTGATTCTTTCCCTCCTGATTTTTTAACTTTGGACTTCTAGACCATGACCGAACGCATCACCAAAAACCGCCTGCAAGTGGCTGCCAACCTGTGCCAATTTATTGAAAAGCAGGTACTGCCCAACACCGGCATCACCCCAGCCAAATTCTGGAAAGGCTTTGATGCCATCGTGGCCGATCTGGCCCCGAAAAACATCGCCTTGCTGGCCGAGCGTGACCGCCTGCAAACCGAGCTTGACACCTGGCACAAAGCCCACCCCGGCCCGATCACCGACATGCCCGCCTACCGCACCTTCCTGGAAAGCATTGGCTACCTGGTGCCGCAACCGGCCAAGGCCCGCATCAGCACATCGAATGTGGATGCCGAGCTGGCCAAACAAGCCGGCCCGCAGCTGGTGGTGCCGATCCTGAACGCCCGCTACGCCCTCAACGCCGCCAACGCCCGCTGGGGCAGCCTGTATGACGCACTGTATGGCACCGACGTGATCGCCGAAACCAAAGGCTGCGAAAAGATCGGCAAGAAAGGCGGCTACAACCCCAAGCGTGGTGCCAAGGTGATCGAATACGCCCGCTATGTGCTGGATCGTTGCGCCCCGTTGCGCAAGGGCTCGCACATCGACTCGGTGGCCTACAGCGTCAAGGGCGGCAAACTGGCCGTCAAGCTGGCCGATGGCAGCAACACCAGCCTGGCCGATGCCAAGCAATTTGTCGGTTTCCAGGGTGAAGCCAAGACCCCAAGCAGTGTGCTGTTCGAGCACAACGGCTTGCACCTGGACCTGATCATCAACCGCGCCACCACCATTGGCGCAGCCGACCCGGCGGGTGTGTCTGACCTGGTCGTCGAAGCCGCACTCTCCACCATCCTCGACCTGGAAGACTCGGTCGCCGCCGTGGATGCCGACGACAAGGTACTGGCCTACAGCAACTGGTTGGGCATCCTCAATGGCACGCTGACGGAAACCTTCGAGAAAGGCGGCAAAACTTTGCAGCGCGGCCTCAATGCCGACCGCCTCTACACAGCCCCTGACGGCAAGAAGCCGGTGCGCCTGCATGGCCGCAGCCTGATGTTTGTGCGCAACGTCGGCCACCTGATGACCAACCCGGCCATCCTGTACACCGACAAGGCGGGCGTGGTGCGTGAAATCCCCGAAGGCATCATGGACGCAGTGATCACCACCACCATCGCCATGCACGATCTGGCCAAGACCAAAAAAGATGCCATCCGCAACTCACGCAAGGGCTCGGTCTACATCGTCAAACCCAAGATGCACGGCCCTGCAGAAGTGGCGTTTGCCAGCGAACTGTTTGGCCGCGTCGAGAAGATGCTGGGCCTGCCGGACAGCACCGTCAAGCTCGGCATCATGGACGAAGAGCGCCGCACCAGCGTCAACCTGAAAGCCTGTATTGCGGCAGCAGCCAGCCGCGTGGCCTTCATCAACACCGGCTTCCTGGACCGCACCGGCGACGAGATGCACACCTCCATGCTGGCCGGCCCCATGGTGCGCAAGGGCGACATGAAAGCCAGCACCTGGATTCACGCTTACGAGAAAAACAACGTGCTGGTGGGCCTGTCTTGCGGCCTGCGCGGACGCGCCCAAATCGGCAAAGGCATGTGGGCCATGCCCGATTTGATGAAAGCCATGCTGGAGCAAAAGATTGGCCACCCGAAAGCCGGAGCCAACACCGCCTGGGTACCCAGCCCGACCGGGGCCACCTTGCACGCCCTGCACTACCACCAGGTGCTGGTCAGCGATGTGCAAAAAGAGCTGGAAAAAACCCACGCCAAACGCAAACCCGAGCTGGAGCACGATGCCCTGCTGACCGGCCTGCTGCACATCCCCGTAGCCGCAGCCCCCAGCTGGACGGAAGCCGAGAAACAGCAGGAACTCGACAACAACGCCCAGGGCATTCTGGGCTACGTGGTGCGCTGGGTCGACCAGGGCGTAGGCTGCTCCAAGGTGCCCGACATCCACAACATCGGCCTGATGGAAGACCGCGCCACCCTGCGTATTTCCAGCCAGCATATGGCCAACTGGCTGCACCACGGTGTGGTCACCGAAGCGCAGGTCAAGGAAACGTTCGAGCGCATGGCCGCCGTGGTGGACGCGCAAAATGCCGGTGACCCGCTGTACAAGCCGATGGCCGGGCACTTTGACACGTCGATGGCGTATCAGGCGGCGTGTGATCTGGTGTTCAAGGGCTTGGCACAGCCCAGCGGCTATACCGAGCCGCTGCTGCATGGGTGGCGGTTGAAGGTGAAGGCAGCGGCTTGAACCGCGCCTGAGACGGAAAGCACAGTAAATCACTATTGAAATAATAGCTGTTTACGCACATTCCACTTGATCTAGCACTGCTTTTTATTGAATACCCGGAGTCGCGCAAGCGACTGCGGGTATTTTTTTGCTCAGTCATCCCCTCCATGTGGGCCAAACAGCCCCTTGCGCCTGTGCTATGGCGACGTTCTCCCGGTCGCCCTCTTGGTACTATCGCTCCCCATATCCATTGCCCAACTCGACCTTCTCTCGCCTCAAAAACCAGCCCATGGCCGCATGTCATGCCCTGAACGGCAGCAGGGATGACAGCAAACACAAGGAACACGACCTCAAAATCGCTTGACACCATGAAACCAAGCAGCCATCTTCCCCTCAACCTGCTCGCCCTGCTGCGCCAGCGCACAGTGGAGGGCGAACGCATTGAATACAAGGCGGGCTGGAACCCGGATGCCATCATTCGCACGCTGTGTGCATTTGCCAATGACTTTGAAAACCTGGGCGGCGGTTATGTGGTGATTGGCCAAGACTGCGATGCCAACGGTCAGCCCATTTTTCCGCCGGCGGGCTTGGTCGCCAAGCAGCTCGACAAGATCCAGCAAGAGCTGCTGGCGGCGTGCCAGCTGATACAGCCGCCTTACTTTCCGGCCCTGACGGTGCAAGAGGTAGAAGGCCGCCAGCTGATCGTGCTGCACGCGCCGGGCGGCATGCACCGGCCTTACAAAGCGCCTGCATCGGTAAGCGCCAGGCAGAAAACCTGGCACTACTACATTCGCCGCTACAGCAGCACGGTAGAGGCCAAGGGCGAGACCGAGCAGGAACTGCTGAGCCTGACGGCGCAAGTGCCGTGGGATGACCGGTTTGCACAGCACGCGCAGGTGAGTGATTTGTCCAAGCCACTGATGGTGGAGTATTTGACCGAGGTGGGCAGTGCTCTGGCAACGGATGCGCCGCAGATGACGGTGGAAGAGCTGGGCCGACAAATGAATGTAGTGGGTGGCCCCAGCGAAGCTCCTCGCCCCAAGAACGTAGGGCTGCTGTTTTTCAACGAAGCCCCGGAGCGCTTTTTCCCCTACACGCAGATCGACGTGGTGTGGTTTCCCGAAGGGGCTGGGGGCGACCGGTTTGATGAAAAAATATTCAAGGGGCCACTCTCGCGCATGCTGCGTGATGCCTTGAGCTTTATCCAGCGCAATTACCTGGTGGAAACAGTGGTGAAACACCCGGATCGGGCCGAGGCCACACGGGTGTGGAACTTTCCTTACGTGGCGATTGAAGAAGCCTTGGTCAATGCTGTTTACCACCGTTCTTATGAGGAGCGCGAGCCAATCGAGGTGCGCATTGGTTATGACGAGTTGGTGGTGTTGAGTTTTCCGGGACCTGATCGCTCGATCAAAACCCGTGATTTTGAAGCGGGCCGATCAATCAGCCGCCGCTACCGTAACCGCCGTATTGGCGAGTTTTTGAAGGAGCTGGAGCTGACCGAAGGCCGCTCTACCGGCGTGCCCAAGATACTCAAGGCAATGGCGGCCAACGGCTCACCATCACCGCTGTTTGAAACCGATGACGAGCGCCTGGCTTTTGTCATCCGATTAGCCGCTCATCCCCTTGCCACACGCCCTACCGGGGAGGCCACCATGGATGTGACCCCGGAAGTCACCCCGGAAGTCACCCCGGAAGTGTGCCGTGTGTTGCTGGCGGTGCAAGGTGAGGTCACACGCCAGGCTATTCAGCAAGCTCTTGGCCTAAAAGACCCCGAGCACTTTCGCAAAAGCTATCTGTTGCCTGCGCTCACATCTGGTCTGTTGGAAATGACCATCCCCGATATGCCCCGTAGCAGCAAACAGCGTTATCGCCTGACTCTCAAAGGCCAGCAATGGCTTGCACAGCAAGAAACCAGCAAGCCATGAGCGAATACAGCGAGGTAGAGCTTCCCTTCTTGCAGCAGCTCACCACTCAGGGCTAGTTGTAGTCGAACCCCAAACTCCAAACTCGCAACTATTCCGACTCATCCGGCTCAGGCTTGATTCTTGTCGCATCAATTGCTATTTAATTACTAGCTGCTTACGCATACATTATCTGGTCTACAGCCTGTTTTTATATGAAAAATAGGCCCTAAAACCAGTTTCACAAGGCTCAAGGCATGTCATACTTTGCCCCACGCGCTTGAGCTTGCGTTTCCTACCCCGTTGTTCCATGTACCTCAGCCCCGAATTCGCTCTGGGATTTTTCGTTCTGTTTGCCATTTACTGGTATTTTGAGGCCTCTGTCAGTGCGCAGAACCGGCTGCTGCTGCTGTTTTCCTGGCTTTTTTACGCCAGTCTGGATGTGCCTCTGCTCGTTTACTTGCTGCTGTTTTCCGCCAGTGTTCATCTGCTGGCGCGGCGCATTCGCCATAGCCAGGGTGCATCCCGGCGCAGCTGGCTGATCATCGGCTTGAGCTGCCTGGCCACTTTTCTGTGTTCGCTGAAATATTACCTGCCGCTGCGTGATCTGCTGGCACCTTATCTGGCGGGGTCGTCCGGCTGGGAGATCAAGCTGCTGTCGCTGGAGCTGTTAGTGCCGATAGGGGTGTCTTTCTACACCTTCCAGGCGGTGGCCTTGCTGGTGGCCTGCTACCGCGATGACCCCGCTTGTCGCGACCTGACGTTGACCGAAACCGGGCTGTATCTGGCTTTTTTCCCAACGGTGGTGGCCGGGCCGATTTGCCGCCCCGAGTTCCTGCTGCCCCAGTTGCGCCAGCCACGGCTTTTTGTGGACCCGGCGCACGGCCTGGGCCTGGTAGTCCGTGGCTTGTTCAAGAAGCTGGTGGTGGCACAGTGGCTGGCCAGCACCTGGGTCGATCCGCTGTTTGCCAGCCCAGCTGACTTCAATGGATTGGAACTGGCGCTGGGTGCGGCGGCCTACGCGGTGCAGATTTATGCCGATTTCAGCGGGCTGACCGATCTGGTGATGGGCTTGGCCTGGCTGCTGGGGTTTCGCTTGGCAGACAACTTCAATCAGCCCTACCTGGCACGCAGTCCGCAGGAGTTCTGGCGGCGCTGGCACATGTCGCTGTCCACCTGGATTCGGGATTTCATCTACATCCCGCTGGGTGGCAGCCGTCGTGGCCTGTGGCAGACGCAGTTCAATCTGCTGGCTGCCATGGTTTTTTCCGGCCTGTGGCATGGTGCGGGCTGGAATTATCTGGTCTGGGGGGTGTTGCATGGCATGGCCTGTGTGCTGGGCAATGTCTGGCCCAAACACCTGTTGCCACCCAGCCTGATGCGTTTGCCGTTGACCTTCATTTTTGTCAGTTTTGCCTGGATTTTCTTTCGTGCGCCGGATATCGACCAGGCCTTGGCCTACCTGTTGGCCATGGGGGATTGGACAAAACCCTTTTCCTACAACGTGCTGGGGGGCCTGCTGCTGCTGGGCGGTTTCTTCGGAGTTCAGCAACTCTCTGCCAGATTCCGGGAGCCGCTGCGGGCCAGACTGGCGCAATTGGCCTGGCCGGCACAACTCACCGGCCTGACACTGATCACCTGGGTGTGTATTGAACTGGGGCCAAGTGGTATTCCGGCCTTCATTTACTCCAGATATTGATTTCCGATTCAAAAGGTCACACGTGTCTTCCCTTGTCTCGTCCCGAAACCCCTTTGGCACACTGCTGGCGCTTGGCGCAATGATCTCGCTGGTGGCCTGGTTCAAATGTGCGGCTCTGGTCAATTACCTGGAACAACGCCACCATGTGTTTGTCAACGTGCCAGAGTTGGCCCCCACGCTTCGCCTGCCATCACAATGGGCCAACTGGCTGGCCGCAGAGGATGCGTACTGGGTTGACCTGCAAAACACGGTGGTCGGTGCGGGGTTCGCCGGGCGGACATCACTCATGGGCGAAGCGCAGGCTGCACAGAAGTCAAAGCCTGAGCCCACTGCGGTGGCTGTCGCCCCCGCACAGTCAGATGACTTGCTCGGCATCAAGTCCGACGACCAGGTGCTGTTCTGCGGTGATTCGCTGATGCAGGGCTTGGCACAGATCATGAGCAGTCAGTTAAAGCGCCGCCACATCGCCTTTCGCAATCTGAGCCGACAAAGCACCGGCCTGGCCTACCCCAAATATTTTGACTGGCCCAAGACCATTCAAGAGGAGCTGGCGGCGCAACGTGCCAGTGTGCTGATCATCTTCATCGGTGCCAACGATGCCTGGGATCTGATCCATCAGGGCAAGATGCTGAGCTTTGACAGTGAGCCCTGGCGCGAGGTCTATCGCCAACGGGTTGAGTCGATTGTGACCATGGCCCAGCAAGCCAAAGCGCGGGTGATCTGGGTCAGCCTGCCGCCCATGGACAACAAACGTCTGGTGGCACGTGCGCCGGTGCTCAATGCGCTGTACCAGGAGGTGCTCAGCCAGCATCCCGGTATGTTGCTGATTCCGGCCAGCCAGGTGCTGACCGAAGATGGCAGCACCTTTGCCCGCTACAAGAAAAATAGTGATGGCGTGGTTCAAATGCTGCGGGCAGAAGATGGCATCCACCTGGCTCCGGCGGGCAATCGCCTGCTCTCTGAATTGATCTTGAAACATGTCAAGTTTCTCTGAGTTTTTCCGGCCACGCATGACCCGGCGCGTTGCGGCGGCGTTGCTTGCCGGGTTCACGGCAAGCTTGGCTGGCCCCGCACTGGCCAGTGGTGCGCCCAGTCAGTGTTGCCGGAGCCTTGAGTGATTTTGGTGACCCTCATTTCCACTCAGCCGTGGCCCGCCCGCTAGCGCTGCCACCGCAGCAGTGGGACAGCATTTTTCGCTGGATGCAGATCGGCGATTCACATACGGCGGGCGACTACCTGAGCGGTGAAATACGCCGCCGTTTGCAGGCGCGTTATGGTGATGCCGGGATCGGTTGGCTCACCCCGGGTTACGTGCTCAACCAGCGCTCCGAGTCGGTGAAACTGAGCAATCAGAACAACTGGTCGGTGCAACGGGCATCACAACAAAAGCCGGGCAACACGCTGCGGCCCTTTGGTGGCTTTCTGGGCAGTGCCGGGGACGGCGGTGGGGCCATGCGCATCAGCTTCAAAAATCCGCAAGCGCTCCATTTGATGCGCCTGTCGGTCTTGCAGGCCCCCAGCCGCAGCGCTGTCTTGCAGATATCCAACGATGCGGCCACCGATACGCTGGTGGCCTTGTCGGCCAACCATGACAGCTGGCAGATGAATTCACTCTTGCTTGATGTGGCGGGGGAACAACTGTGGCTGAAAGCCTTGCCCGGCGAACCAGACGGACGCACAACGCTGGGTGGTGTGGCGCTGGAAAGACTGGCACCGGGGGTGGTGCTTGACGCAGTCGGCATCAACGGGGCGCAAATCGACGAATTCCTCGGCTGGAACGAGCAGGCGCTGGATGCCGAACTGACGGCCAGACCACCCAATCTTGTGGTTCTGGCCTTTGGCACCAACGAGGCGATGGTGACCGATTTTGATCCGGCGCTGTATACCGAAAAAGTCACCCACGCCGTGCGCCGCCTGCGCCAGAGCAGTTCAGCGGCGATCATCCTGATGTCACCGCCGGATATCCGCCAGGGCCGACCCAAACAACGCAGTCGAACGGTGAGCTGCGGCCAGCCTCCAAGCAGTCTGGCCTTGGTCAACGCCGCTCTGATGCGGGTGGCACGTCAGGAAAAAACCCTGTTCTGGGACTGGGGCAAATGGGTGCGTGCCCAGGGCGGGTACTGCGGCACGGTCAGCCTGGCGCACCGGGAGCCACCGTTGGCCCAGCCGGATTTCATTCACCTGACCCAGGATGGCTACCGGGCCACCGCAGTGGGCCTGCTCGACGATTTGCTGAAGCTGTCTGGGGCCACTCACCCCTGAAGGCAGTGACAGCCACGAGCCAAGTGACCCGCCTTGAACAACCGCAATTCGCCCTGATTACTTCGATTTTTTGGTATCAGCCGCACGTGATCGGGTGGCGTAACGCACCGGTGGGTGATTGATGGGCTCTGCTTCGTCAGTTGATTGAAGACCCCCACTTGCAGGCATGGCTATGCTTGAAAAATCCAGATCGAGCATCATGCTTGTCGGCGCTTCCTCTGGCAGAGCGTCCACCACTTCCGCAGGTTCATCAACCGGTATGGATTCCGGCTCAATGCTGACTTCTGCTGGTTCGTTGGGTAACGCGTCAACAGGATCTTCCTCAAGGGAAAAGTCCATGCTATGCGCCTCATCGTGCACCAAATTTTGAGCCGGTTGCACAGGCCCCTCAGAAAGCGGGGGCGGCATAACGGATGCACCTAAAGTCATCTCAGCAGGTGGATCAAGCGATGCCGGTACCGATACCGGTGAGGGCGACTCAAACGCTGCGGACAAATTTCCCAGTGAGGGCAGGTCAGCGTTAATGTCTTCAACCAAGGCATGAAGCAGCAGCAGGTCGCGAAAGGCGTTCAACTCAAACATGGGGCGCACTGGCGCCAATGGGTTATGGAAAATACAGGTATCCAGGTAACTCAATGCTTGGTTTTGTGGCCATAGAGATGCCAGTTTCTCCAACACCTCGGGATAGTTTTCCAATTCTTTACCCGCGACGTTAAAGGCAGGGAAATCGGGCATCCGTGCATTAAATTCTTTTTGAAATGCGTCGCGGAGTTCACGGAAATCAGTTTTCATGCCCAGCGAGTGGTACAAGCTGATCAAATCCAGATAAACCATGGGATTGGATTCATCCGCTTCTTCAATCTGCAACTTCAGCAGATTAATCGCGCGATCTGTTTGCCCCAGTGACATGAAGAACTCAGCCTGCTGCCGAATATCAAGAATGCTCTCAGCGTTGATGTGGTGGATGCCACGCACAGGCATGGGCTGTAACGGTGCCAATGGAGCCGAGTCTGATTTTTTTTCAGACAACATGAAACTGTCCAGATCAATATCCAGATCAACCTCAGGAACGGTTTGGGCGGGTTTTGCAGCAGATGCCGACCCCATGACTGGTCTTGGAAAGGCCACCGTATTGGTGAGTTTTGCGCCCCCCGTCTTCACCGGTTTGTCCGTGACTTCTGGCGTCTCGGGTGCTTTCTCTGGCGGGTTTGGAGGCATCAGGATAGTGGCAGGCTCATCTTCATGCTGCTGCCACCAGTCTGACATTTTGTGACTTTGCCGCTGTTTGCTCCACAACCAGCCCAAAATGATCAGGCACAGCACCACCAAACCCGTCAAGGCATACACCAGCAAAATCGGTACTTGTTGTGTTTGTGCCTGCTCCAACTGGCTTCTCAGAGAAGCCATTTGCGCATCATTTTTGCTAACCAAATCACGCATGGCCTTCAAATCATCTTGCAAGGCAGTGATTTGCTTGGTTTGTTTCAACGCATCTTCTGCAGGTTCAAACAACATGAGTGAATCAAGCTTGTCCATGCGATCCGAAAAAATATCCAGCGGATCCAGTTTAAGCACGGCTTTTCCCGTGGGGCGTGTCCTGGACTTGGGGGGCGATGCATCGCGCACCTTGGAGCCATTTTTGGATGACGCAGGGGATTTGGCAGCAAGATCGCCGGTCCCCGCACTGTTCATGTCAGGTGTTGCGATTGAAGGTTTGGCCGCTCCGGTGGGCTTGGTAGAAGTTGGCTGAGAAACGGGTTCATTCACTGCCAGTGCGGGGGCAGCCACCAAGGGTTGAGCCTCTGATGACTGAAGGGCTTTGGGGAAATCTGCCAACAACACATAACGTCGCGTGTGACTGGAGCCACAAGTGGCATGCACTTGCACCATGACTACCGGCTCATTCACCATGGCCGATGACCGGATACGCACTTCAGACAAAGCTCCTGTGGCCGCTCCAACAGTCACCGTCGGGGCCATTTGAGGCGCATCCGCAAAAAACACTTCGGCTTTCACACAAGCTGCAGAAAGCTCCTCACCTGGGCCGGCCTGAACTTGTACTGACACATCCAGCGATTGTCCCAATACCGCAGTGCCACGCAAATCGCCCAAAGTCAAGGCTTGCGCCTGTGGCAACAGCTGAGTACACAACGCTATCAAAATACTCGCAAAAAGACCAGCACGGTTCTTCAAAACTACATTCCTACATTAAGACAAGCCAGTGACAAAAAACTGAAAACCAAGTCAAATCAGTCCACAAGCTCATGTTTTAGCGTCGATTTTCTTACATATTGCAACGTGTAACAGCATACCCTTGCCAAAGGCATTTTTTTACACCAATCACAACAAACCTCAGGTTTAAGCTGCGAAAACACGACTCAGACCGAGCAAAATAGACAAACTCCTGCAAATGCCTCTACTGAAACAACTATGTGCCAACTTCTTGGGATGAACAGCCATCTGCCAGCCAGCCTGACGCTGAGCTTTACCGGGTTTTCACAACGCGGCGGTTGTACCGACCACCATGCAGACGGATGGGGCATTGCCTTTTTTGAAAGTGATGACAACACACCAGGCAAAGGCATTCGCCACTTTGTCGACAAACAAAGCGCGGCACAGTCACCCATTGCGCAAATGCTCAAAAGTTACCCGATCAGGAGCCACAATGTGGTGGCCCATGTGCGCAAAGCCACGGTGGGGAAAATCACGCTGGAAAATACCCACCCGTTCGTGCGTGAACTCTGGGGCCGCTACTGGGTGTTTGCACATAACGGGGATCTGAAAAACTTTGCCCCCAAGCTGCATGGCCATTTCAAACCCGTGGGCAATACCGACAGCGAGCTGGCTTTTTGCTGGCTGATGCAGGAATTGTCCAAATCCCATGCGGATGTCCCTTCGATAGACGAACTCACCCGAACATTGCAAGAACTGGTGCCCCAGATTTCAAAACACGGCACCTTCAATTTTTTGCTCAGCAATGGTCAGGCCTTATGGGCACATGCCACCACCAAATTGTGTTACGTGCTGCGGGCACACCCGTTTCGCCAGGTGCATTTGAAGGACGAAGATGTGTCGGTGAATCTGGCGCAGCTCAACAGCCCAGAAGATCGACTGGCCATCGTGGTCACCGAGCCATTAACCACCGACGAAGAATGGACTGCGTTTGCCCCAGGAGAGCTCAAGGTGTTTGTGGATGGCATCGTGGCCTGCTGCAGCTGCCAATGCGCGGCCCCGCCCCGCCCCGCCCCGATCACCGACCCTCATGGGCCCGTGCCAGTGGTTGAAGAGGGGCCGGCATCTCAGTGCGAACGCTCATGCTCAGCTTCAAGGGCTTGCAAAAACATCTCCGCCACATCAAACCCGGTTTGATCGGTGATTTCCTGAAAACAGGTCGGGCTGGTGACGTTGATTTCTGTCAGGCTGTCACCAATCACATCCAACCCGATCAACAACAAACCGCGCTGCGCCAGCACCGGGCCAATGGTCTGGGCAATGTCACGGTCACGCGCTGTCAAGGCTTGTGCCACGCCCTTGCCACCGGCGGCCAGGTTGCCACGCACCTCGCCACCTTGCGGAATACGGGCCAGACAATACGGCACAGGTACACCACCAATCACCAGAATGCGCTTGTCCCCTTGCGCGATGGCCGGTAAAAACTTTTGCACCATCACGGTTTGCGCACCCTCTTTGTTCAGGGTTTCGATGATGCCGCCCAGATTCAGCCCGTCCTCCCTGACCCGAAAAATCCCCATACCCCCCATGCCATCCAAAGGTTTCAGAATGATGTCTTGGTGTTCGGCATGAAAGCGTTTGATGTCTTGCGCATCACGTGTCACCAGAGTTGGGCCAATGAACTGCGGCCATTCGAGAATGGCCAGTTTTTCAGGGTGGTCACGCAAGGCCCCCGGCTTGTTGAACACCCGGGCCCCTTCGCGCTCGGCCTGCTCCAGCAAGTGGGTGGTGTAGAAATACTCACTGTCAAACGGCGGGTCTTTGCGCATCACCACCGCATCAAAGCCTTTGAGTTCCCGCCATCCTTCGCCATGAGCTGGCGCAGTGACGGCAAACCAGTCCACAGGATGGCCTGTCAATGTGATGTCACGTACACGGGCCGTGACGGGTTCGCCGCGCTGCCATCTGATGTCTTTGGGCTCACAAACGCTCAAGCTGTGTCCACGCCTGGCCGCTTCGCGCATCATGGCAAACGTGCTGTCTTTGTAGATTTTGAATGACTCAAGAGGGTCAGCCACGAACAACAATTTCATCTGAAACATCCCATCTTTCATGAATTCAAATTTCAATTTTGCTGCCCAACTCCACCACCGAGTTGCTAGGCAGATTCAGAAAATCAGCAGCACCACTGGCGTTGAGGTGCATTTGAGCAAACAGCTTTTCACGCCAATGCGCCATGCCACTGCCAATGGTCGGCACCACTGAGTCACGCGACAAGAAATAACTGGTGGTCATGGGATCAAGTTCACAACCACGACCTTGCAGATTGGTCAGGGCTTTGGGCAGATCCGGGTCATTCTTGAAACCGTAATTGACCACCACCTGCCAGCAATCATGCCCGAGGGATTCGATGTTCAGACGTTTATCCATGCCGATCCATGGCACTTCGTGATTCACCACGGTGACAAATAAATTGAACTCATGCAACACTTTGTTGTGCTTCAGGTTATGCAACATGGCATTGGGCACGGTGCCAGGTGCAGCCGTTAAAAAGACCGCACTGCCCGCCACTCGTGCCGGTGGATTGATGAACACAGCATCCAGAAAACTGCTCAAATCTATGGCCTCGGACTCCAACTTTTGATTGAGCAAACGTCGGCCATCTTTCCAAGTCAGCATCAAGGTAAAGACCCCGGCAGCAATCAACAGCGGGAACCAGCCCCCTTCCACCAGCTTGATCATGTTGGAGGTAAAAAACGCCAAATCAATCACAAAAAATACACCCGTTGCAGCCAGGCACAAAGCCAATGGGTAATGCCAGGCATAACGAATCACAAAGAAAGTCAGCACTGTGGTGATCAGCATGTCCAGCGTGACCGCAATGCCGTAAGCAGCAGCCAGGTTACTGGAAGATTTGAACAACATCACAGCCAGCACAATCAGCGCAAACAAGCCCCAATTGACAAACGGCATGAAAATCTGACCGGTTTCCTTGACACTGGTGTGCCACACCTGAAAACGTGGCAAATAGCCGAGCTGAATCACTTGTTTGGTGACCGAGAATGCCCCCGTAATCAATGCTTGGGACGCAATCACGGTCGCCAAGGTAGCCAAGCCCACCAAAGGCAGCAAAGCCCAGGTCGGGGCCATCATGAAAAAGGGGTTTTTAACGGCAGCCGGGTTGCTCAGCAGCAAGGCCCCCTGTCCAAAATAATTCAAAGTCAAGGCTGGCATGACGACGAAAAACCAGGCCAGGCGAATCGGTTTTTTACCAAAATGCCCCATATCGGCATACAAGGCCTCCCCACCCGTGACGCAAAGCACCACCGCCCCCAAAATAATGAATGAAGTCAGTGGATTGAGCCACAAAAAACGTACCGCGTAATGCGGACTCAAAGCCCACAAAATCTCCGGGTTATGCACGATATGGCTAACCCCCAGAATCGCAATCACTGCAAACCAGACCAGTGTGATCGGGCCAAAAAATTTACCAATGTCGGCCGTGCCACGTTTTTGAACAGCAAACAAGCCAAACAAAATCACCAAAGTGAGCGGGATCACCGCCTTTTTGAAGGTGGGTGACACCACCTCCAGCCCTTCTACAGCTGACAGCACCGAGATGGCCGGCGTGATGACGCCGTCGCCATAAAACAGACAAGTGCCAAAAATACCGACCAAGAGCAAAACCTTGCGCACCCTCGGCCGGTCTTTCACGGACTGAGAAGCCAGGGCCAGCATCGCCACCAAACCACCTTCACCGTTGTTGTCGGCCCGCAGCACCAAAGTCACATATTTCAGCGAAATGATGACGGTCAGTGTCCAAAAAAAGATCGACAAGATGCCCATCACGTTGTCAATCGTGAACGGCACATGGCCTGAACCAAACACCTCCTTGACGGCGTACAAAACGCTGGTACCAATGTCACCGTAAACAACACCAATTGCCCCCAGTGTGAGAGCGCGAAGCGAGGATTGAGATGTTGCCAAATAGCGACCCGTGTTCTATGAACAGCAGGCTCCGTGTCAAAAAGGATGTTTATTTTGCGTCAGAAAACGCTTCATTCGAAATCTTGGTCGCTGGGGTCGGTGGCTTCCAGCTCATAACTGGCCGCCAACATGGCCAAACGGCCCACTACACCATACATGTAGAAGCGATTCGGCAGGCTGATGCCGGGTTTCATACCTGGTTGAGGTAATTGTGTTCCGTGTTCAAACGCCAGTGGTACATAGCTGGATCCAGGAGCATTCAGGTTTTCATCGGCAGCACGCCCGGCATGTACCCGGTAAAAACCACCTACCACATACCGATCCATCATGTAAATCACCGGTTCAGCCACAGCATCATTCACACGCTCTTGTGTCAACACACCTTCTTGCACCAGGAAGTCATAAGCTGGCATCGGCGTTTTACGGCCACTGGACAGCACATGAATGCGCGCTTTGAGCGCCTGCATGTCTTTGGCATCACGTACCATCACAATGCCCAGCTCATGCGTGGCATGGTCGGCTTTTACCACCACAAAAGGTTTTTCCTTGATGCCATATTCCTTGTATTTGCGCTTGACGCGGGTCAGCACAATGTCCACCTGAGCTTGCAAACTGTCAAAACCTTTGTCTTCGCCCAGATTGACGTTTTCACAGCGTTCGGACAAGGGGTAAATCAACCACGGATCAACACCGAGCAACTTGCCCAGGCGCTTTGGCACTTCCTCATAACATTTGAAATGCATGCTTTTGCGACGCGTTGGCCACGCGGCATGCAGAGGTGGCAACAGGTATTGCTCATGAATGTCTTCCAGAATACCTGGCACACCGGCACTCAGATCGTTGTTCAGCAAAATGGTACAGGGGTCAAAGTCTTTCAGACCTAAGCGACGCTTGCCACGAATCACCGGCTCCAGAGTGACAGACTCACCATTTTGCAGTTCATAGGTCGTGGATTTTTTGAGCGCCGGATCAATTGAACCCAATCTGACGTTCAAACCTGCCATGTTGAACAAGCGCTTCAACTGGGCCAAATTGGCCAGATAAAAACTGCTGGGCTGACCATTTTCAGGAATCACCAACAAATTGCGCGCCTCAGGACATATCTTTTCAATAGCAGCCATGGCTGCCTGAACGCCCAGTGGAAGCATTTCGGGTGTCAAGTTGTTCCAGCTAGACGGGAACAGATTGGTGTCGATTGGAGCCAGTTTGAAACCGGCATTGCGCACATCCACTGAGCTGTAAAACAAGGGTGTGTGCTCCATCCACTCCAGACGAAACCAGCGCTCAATCGCTGGCATGGAATCCAGCACACGCTGTTCCAGTTCATTGATGGGGCCAGTCAGTGCGGTGATCAGGTGCGGAACCATAAGAATGCCTTGGTAAGTGAAGCAGTATTCTAGAAGCAGGGGCAAGCACCCCATTCGCTCAGAATAGCATGCCCAAATTGATCAGGCCACAAGACAAGTGCGCTGAAATCAGCCCCCCAAACGCAGAAACCAAACCACTGCCGCCGTCACCACCCCCACCGCCAACACCACATACGGCCATTGAGCAGGTTTTTCGGCATAGGGATCTACCAGAGAGACCTCGGCATTGGCGGGCAGTTGCGCCAACTGCGTCAGTGAGGTGCCAAACGGAATGTTGATCCGTGCGCGGGCGTTGATAGCCCAACCATTGGCATCCAGAATCGGCCCCAGGTTGCGGCTGCGCAACTTAAACCAGGCCAGCACGACGGCAGGGCCAGATATCAGCAACATCAAGCCCAGCAATGCCAGCGGAATTTGCCACCACAGCAAGGCAAACAAGCCGGTCATCAACGCGGTGACCATGCTGCCCAGCGCGGCCAGCGCCAAACCGATTGCCGCAAAAATGCCGGCAAACTTGCCCACATCAAAAGCTGATGGCGTGGCCTTGGCCGAAGCGCCAATTGCTCCTTTTTTTGAAGTATCCAGCGCTGAATTCAATAACTTGTCGTCGGCCTCTTTGGCTTTTCCGGCAGTCAACTTCTGAAATTGCAGTCCCAGCATGCGCACCAGGTTTTTATAGGGCGACCAAAAAGCTTGGCGCAAGCTGATCGGGTGGTCTATGATTTTGCTGATGGTGGCATCCCAATCGCGCCCCTGTCGGTCATAAAACACCCCATTTCGCCCAACCATCAACTGATCCGCATCACCTGCGGTGAAAGCTGCGGCAATGCTGAGTTTTTCTGCCCCGCGCACGCATTCGCAATACACCAGGCACAGACGTGACAAGCCCGCCAACGCGGCATGTTTGGCGGCATCATTCACCGCTACACACAGTTCGCATGAGCGGCCATCCAGGTACAGCGTGCCGACCTGAAAGCTGGCTTGGCCTCGGCCGGTATAAAAGTCCCGAAACGACGCAAAGTTATTGGCCAAAAGCTGCAAATCGCGCACATACCGCGCGAGCTTTTCCAGGTCACGCACACCATCACCCTCGGCCATGGGGTCTGGCTTAGCAGCCAGCCAGCTCACATACGGGGCAAGCTTGTCATGAATCACTTGCCAATCGGCGGCACTCAGGCTGTCTTTGGAGCCCAGCAAGGGCAACACCACCGTGTCGCGCAAATCAGCCAAACGGCCACACCATGCCGGATTCACCCCCTCAGACAGAGGCAACAAGCCGGCGGCCGACACATGCGCCAATGGCAAGGCACTGATGGCTTGTGTATCTGCTTGCAAGGCCACCGGGGCCAGGGCTTTCAAAGCCTCTTCTGAGGCATTCAAGACATCACCAGCCCGAACATCAAAGGCGGCCAGCTGGCAACGGGTAAAAAAATCCTGTACCTTGCCGTTCAATTCAGCCACCAGTGCATGGGCCGCAGCGGTAGTTTCGCCCAATGGCAGGGCTTGTGCACCGGCAGCTTCCCAGGCGGCCTGCGCACGTGCAGCATGGCTGGCTTGGGCAGCACTGGTTTCTTCCACGGTCAACACATCCGCCTCGGTTTTGCCCAACTCTGCGGCCAGGGCCAAAGCAGCGGCTTTGATCAACTTGCCAGCTTCGTCGTCGCTGCGAATATGGGCCATGGGCACACCCGCCAGCTTTTGAACCAGCACATCAGGGCTGGTCAACCGCTCGTTAGCCCACTGGATGGCAGCTGTTAATTCAGGCACACGCACATGGCCATCGTGGTCGCTGTCAATGAACTGCAGGCTGCGGGTATCGAACTCAATGCCTTTCACCGGGCAGGACAAAGCCACCCAAAGCTTCTGGTCAAGTTGCGCAAGCGCCAGCAAGTCCTGCGCCGTGTCAATGCTGACTTGATCAAAACCACCCGCACGAAAAAATCGCAAGGAATGTTCCGCTTCTGCCATAGGTGTCTCCAAAAATCTTGTGTGATTTGATGTTAGCGGTACTTCAAGCTCAAACGCATCCACTCCAAATACACAAGCCACAAGAGGCTGCAATTATTTGCAAATTCAAACTCAAACGCCACGCCCAATGTCCGGCCACTTTTTGTGCAAACCCAGCCAGGCCAGCAAACCGACAAAAAGCATCGCCAAAGAGGCACCCGCCAAAGCCACGGTCGAATGCATCACGACAGGCGCAATCACACCGGCCACCACACCATTGGCACTCGACCCGATGAACGCCTGCAAACTCGATGCCATGCCACGTCGCTCAGGATGCAAGTCCAGCACCAGCAGCGTCACCACCGGCACCATCATGGCCCAGCCAAAGGCAAAGATGGCCACCGGAATCATGGCCCAGGACGCATGGGCTTTGAACACGCTGTTGGCCAGCAGATTGATCAGCCCAATACCCAGCATGATGGCAAAACCGTATTTAATTTGCTGCTTGGGGGCCAAACGCCCCGCCATGCGGCCACTCACCCACGCGCCCCCCATGATGCCGCTGATGGAGAGCACAAAAAACCAGAAAAACTGGGTCGGCAAAAGGGCCAGGTGTTCGCCCAGAAAGGCCGGCGCGGACAACACATACAAAAACAAGCCGTTGAACGGTATGCCACTGGCCAGCGCCAAAAGCAAAAACCGGGGGTCCAGGCCCAGTTGCCAATAGCCCCGAAGCAAATGCCTTACTTCCAGCGGCTGGCGTTGCGTCACATGCAGCGTCTCGGGCAGCAGCTTGAAATTGGCGGTAAAAAGCACCACACCCACCAGTGTCAAAAACCAGAACACACTGTGCCAGCCCAGGTGGGCAAACAACACGCCACCCACCATCGGAGCCACCGCAGGGGCCACACCAAAATAAATGGTGATCTGGCTCATCACCTTTTGCGCCTGCGCTGGTGGAAACATGTCGCGCACCACCGCACGCGACACCACAATACCGGCACCGGTGGTCAAGCCCTGTACTGCCCTGAAAAACACCAGTTGCCCAATACTCTGAGACAGTGCGCAGCCCATGGAAGCCAGGGTAAAGGCCGCCAGCCCCCACAACACCACCGGGCGTCGCCCCACGCTGTCGGACAAGGCCCCATGAAACAGGCTCATGAAGGCAAAACCAAACAGATAAGCCGACAGGGTTTGCTGCATCTGAAGTGGTGTGGCATCCAGCGAGGAGGCGATACCGGCAAAGGCCGGGATGTAGGTATCGATGGAAAATGGGCCGAGCATGCCCAGCGTGGCCAGCAGGACCGCCAGCGCCCAGCGAGGCGCATGCCAAAGGTGATGAGCATCGGGATTCATACCCGCCTTCAGCGTGGAATACCCATGATCGTGACCAACACAATCACGCCGCCCCGCCCAGCACCAGATTCACCATCACCCATGACCTGATGTGGGCCAATGCCTCAGCACCCTTGGGCCAGTCAGCGGCCTGCATCGCACGGCCCAGCCGCTTGTACAAAACCAGATAAATAAAGCCAAAAACCAGCAACATCACGAACCCCAGAGTCGACATGATCATCCACTCCAGCGGCATCCGAAACCGCACCTCTGACAAGGCCTGGTGAGCCGCCGTGTTGACAATCATCCAACTGCCTGTGGCCACTGTCAGCAGGGACACCACCCACACGGCGTTGAAAAACCGCCCCAACACCGCGTGCATCAAGCGCACCCGCAAGGCGGGCTCCAGCATCCCGACTGCGGGGCGCAAAAAGAATTGGGCAAACACCATGCCCCCAATCCAGATCACAACAGACAACAAGTGAAGGGCTTTAAGTAAGGCGTACAACATCTTCATCTCACAAAACAAATCAAGCCAATAAGTGTGCCCGAACTCTCTGCAGGACACGGGAAATAAGGTCACAAAATAAACGTGGGCTCTTGAAACCACGCAAAACGGCCTTATCATTAGCACTCGTTAGGGTTGAGTGCTAACAAGACCGCGTGTCTGGCATCACTCCACTCTGAAAGTTACAAGACCCCAGAGCTTTGGTTCTGGTGTCTTTTTTTAACCCCTGTTTCAAACTTTATAGGAGTCACTATGAAACTTCGTCCCCTGCATGACCGCGTGATTGTTAAGCGTGTTGAAAACGAAACCCGTACTGCTTCTGGCATCGTCATTCCTGACAGCGCTGCTGAAAAACCAGATCAAGGTGAAGTGCTGGCCGTGGGCCCTGGCAAGAAGAACGACAAGGGTGAACTCGGTGCAATGAGCGTCAAGGTCGGTGACCGCGTGTTGTTTGGCAAGTACAGCGGCCAAACCGTCAAGGTTGACGGCGACGAGCTGTTGGTCATGAAAGAAGACGACCTCTTCGCAGTTGTTGAGAAGTAATCAAACAACTATCAATTTGATAGCTACTTGCGCTTGATATATAAGCGCTAGAAGCAAATTTCACTTAAATATTCTGGAGTCATCATGGCAGCAAAAGACGTAATTTTCGGCGGCGAAGCCCGCGCACGCATGGTTGAAGGCGTGAACATTTTGGCCAACGCGGTCAAAGTAACTCTCGGCCCCAAGGGTCGTAACGTGGTGTTGGAGCGCTCGTTCGGTGCTCCCACCGTGACCAAGGACGGTGTGTCCGTGGCCAAGGAAATCGAACTCAAAGACAAGCTGCAAAACATGGGTGCGCAGATGGTCAAGGAAGTCGCTTCCAAAACCTCTGACAACGCTGGCGACGGTACCACCACCGCTACCGTGTTGGCTCAAGCCATCGTGCGCGAAGGCATGAAGTACGTGGCCGCTGGCATGAACCCGATGGATCTGAAGCGCGGTATCGACAAGGCTGTGGAAGCCCTGATCGCCGAACTGAAGAAGGCTTCCAAGCCCACCACCACTTCCAAGGAAATCGCCCAAGTCGGTTCCATTTCTGCCAACTCTGACTCCAGCATCGGTGACATCATCGCCAACGCGATGGACAAAGTCGGCAAAGAAGGCGTGATCACGGTAGAAGACGGCAAGTCCCTGCAAAATGAACTCGACGTGGTCGAAGGCATGCAGTTTGACCGTGGCTACCTGTCACCCTACTTCATCAACAGCCAGGAGACAACCCCTTCGTGCTGCTGTTCGACAAGAAGATCAGCAACATCCGTGACCTGCTGCCTACCCTGGAACAAGTCGCCAAGGCTGGCCGTCCGCTGTTGATCATTGCTGAAGATGTCGAAGGCGAAGCCCTGGCCACTTTGGTGGTCAACACCATCCGCGGCATCCTGAAGGTTGTGGCGGTCAAGGCTCCTGGCTTTGGTGACCGTCGCAAAGCCATGCTGGAAGACATCGCCATCCTGACCGGCGGCAAAGTGATCGCTGAAGAAGTTGGCCTGACCCTGGACAAAGTGACTTTGGCTGACCTCGGTTCTGCCAAGCGCATTGAAGTGGGCAAAGAAAACACCATCATCATCGACGGTGCTGGCCCAGCTGCTGACATCGAAGCCCGCGTGAAACAAGTGCGCGTGCAAATCGAAGAAGCCACCAGCGACTACGACCGCGAAAAACTGCAAGAGCGCGTGGCCAAGTTGGCTGGCGGTGTGGCCGTGATCAAGGTTGGCGCAGCCACCGAAGTCGAAATGAAAGAAAAGAAAGCCCGTGTGGAAGATGCTCTGCACGCTACCCGCGCTGCTGTGGAAGAAGGCATTGTGGCTGGTGGCGGCGTGGCTCTGCTGCGCGCCAAGCAAGCTGCTGGTGTCATCAAGGGCGACAACGCTGACCAAGACCACGGCATTGCCCTGGTGTTGAAAGCCATCGAAGCTCCTCTGCGCGAAATCGTTTACAACGCAGGCGGCGAAGCCTCTGTGGTGGTGAATGCAGTCATGGCTGGTACGGGCAACTACGGCTTCAATGCCGCCAACGACACCTATGGCGACATGATCGAAATGGGTATCCTGGACCCCACCAAAGTGACCCGCACCGCACTGCAAAACGCAGCGTCTGTGGCTTCTCTGATGTTGACCACCGAATGTATGGTGGCCGAGTCCGCCAAACCTGAATCTGCTGGCGGCATGGGCGGCGGTGACATGGGTGGTATGGGCGGCATGGGTGGTATGGGCGGCATGGGTATGTAATTACCCGACTGCAGTGCCTGAGCACTCCGGTGCTCTCCTGTTCTCCCCCTCAAAAAAAGGCCCCGCGATACATCGCGGGGCCTTTTTACTTTTATGCATTGATCAAAGATCAATTTCAAAATTGAAAATATAAAAATGGACTTTCATAAAAATTCAACTGCAACAAAACATACATTATTACAACTAAAACAATAATAGCAGCATAAGTTAGCTCCCCCTTCCCGGTAAAGATTTTTTCCGACCATGAGGCTATGCTGATGGTGTTAGGCATCAAAAAAACTATCAAAAAAGCAGAAGTTATTGTTAAAAGAATGATTTTTAAATTAAATATCCACGCTTGAATATCTGGCATATTTCCTAAAGAAAACCCATAAAATCCCAACATTCCTTTGTAAACAACAACAGCGGTGGCAACGCTATCAGACCGGAACATGACGCTGGCGGCATTAACAGCCAGAAAAGTCAATATCCAGGCAGAAACCAATTTCAAGGCTTTGTAAGATTGGTTTTGTCTATTCTGCTGATTCAGAACTGGAAAAAACTTTCTCCAGAGATGATTCGCGACAATAAACAAACCATGCATCCCCCCAAAAAAAACGTATGTCCAGTTGGCTCCATGCCAAAAACCTAAAATCAAAAAGATAAAAACCGTTGGAATAACCAGGGAGAAAATAAATCCAAAGGCTGATGGCATATTTTGACCAAGTCGCATGAATTGCAAAGTGATTGGCGTGTATAAATAGTCTCCGACGTATTTAGTAAGGGTAATATGCCAACGCTGCCAGAAATCAATGATACTGGTGGCTCGCAAAGGAGAGTTAAAGTTAAATGGTAACCAAATACCAAATAACAAGGCTATCCCAACCGCCATGTCAGAGTACCCTGAGAAGTCAAAATAAAGCTGAAAAGTGTAGCCTAGGCATGCTGTCCAGGATGCCAAAAAATTAGGTTCAAAGCCTTGAGCCAGCGAATTGTAAAAGGTAAATACATAACTATTTAATGAATCTGCAATCAATAATTTTTTTGCCAGTCCAACAGTAAAAACCATTAATCCAGTAACAATTTTTTCTTTTTGAATGACAAAGTTTTCTGACATCGAAAACTGCGGCATCATTTGCCTGTGATAAAGCAATGGGCCAGCTAAAAGATGAGGAAAAAAAGAAACAAAAAGGGCGTACTGAATAAAATTACGCTCCTTTACTTTCCCATGGTAATTATCAACCAGGAAAGCAATTTGAGTAAAAGTAAAAAATGAAATACCGATTGGCAATATTATGCTAATTGAATCCAATGGATCCAACTCCATCAGATCACGCACATCATTGATGTTATCAATGAAAAAATTAATGTATTTATAATACCCCAAAGCCACCAGATTGACTGCAATTGAAAATATTAATATTGCTTGTCTATATTTCAATTCTTGCTTCGCAAGCAGAGTTCCGAACCCATAGTTGATGCAGATGGATATCACCAAAACCGGTAGTGCCGCGATGCTCCAGTAAGCATAAAAGAAAATCGAGGCCATAGCCAGCCATACAAGCGCCCCTTGATGACTTTTCCTGGCGATCAGAAAATAACCAGCCAATACGACTGGCATAAAAATAAAAATAAAAACCGAGGAGTTAAACAGCATATTCAAAAATGGGCGAGTTCACAGCAAACCTAGCAAAAACACCAATGCGCACCGTGCTGTCAGGACAAGTTTCCAGGGTTTTGGCGGGCTGCATTGAATAACAGGCAACCAGTGCCTCTGTGCATCACTTAAGCTCGGATCATTTTGTGCAACTGAATAAAGCCAGTACAACCTGTCAGTGTCCGAAAAAGCGCATTGCCGGGTTCGCCTTTGCAGTGAATGTGAAATCCGGCTTTCTGGTAAGCACGCAGTGCCTCGGCATTTCCTTCGAGCATGGTGATTTCGGCGATCTTCGCAGGCACAACAACGCTATCGAAGCGGCGTATCACACTGTCGATGATTCGTGCCGTAAGGCCTTGCCCCCGGCAACTCGGCTCGACGTAAAACGTCTCCATCTGCAGTGCCCCTGCAGTACGCTTGGGCGTTGCATCGGCAAACGCCTTGATCGCAGCTTTCGCGTCGATCCATTTCTCGAAACCCAATAGATCAGAAAGCACGGCTGCCATCTTGAACCCACTGGGAATACCCTCTGCGGCCTCGATCCATGAAGAACAACAAGCGACTGGTACACCGCCCCGCGTGTAAACGAAAAAGGTGCTCAGGGCAAGCTGATAGTCGTCACCTTCAATTGAAAGTGCTTGGTTGAGCAGTGCATCGACCTCTGCGGCACTCAACAGAAAAAGCATTTCATAGGTGCAACCTGCTGTTCCCAACTTTTCCGCAGCTTTCACGGCCGTGATGAGAAAGGGCAGATCGGCCAGGGTCGCTTTTCGAAAAAACAAATCGTCCATGGCTTATTCCTGGTGTACACCCAAAATCAGCGCTTTTCGATCAACTTTCCCGTTCTGATTCAAGGGAAAAGAGTCGAGTACATGAATCCGATGAGGGAGCATGTAGGGAGGAAGTTTCCCTGCCAGGTGGGTCTTGCATGCCATTCGGAGCGACTCCTGATCAATGTCAGATGCCTCTAGAAATAGATGCAATATGACTTTTCCATTCATCTCTGCTTGACCCACGAGGGCGACATTTCGAACATCTGCAAGGCTTCTGGCATGATGCTCAATCTCACCGGCCTCAATACGATACCCATCCACCTTCAGTTGGTAATCCGCACGTCCGCAATAATAATAATTGCCCTCTGCTGCAAAGGCGATATCACCCGTCCGATAGGCTGGCGCTTCGCCGGAACGAACGGAGAAAGCAGCAAGTGTCTTTTCCGGGTTGCGCCAGTATTGATCGGTGACTTGCTCGCCGGAGATCACAAGCTCGCCTTTTTCTCCGGGGGCAACGCAGGCCCCCTTTTCATTGATGATGGAGAACACGGTTCCGGGCATTGGCACGCCGATGGAAACCACACCCTGGTATTCACCAGAGGAACCCAAGGGCAACTTCAACTCGTAAATGGAGCAAAAAATCGTCGCCTCAGTGGGACCGTAAACGTTGAACAGGCGTGCCGCAGGGATACATCGATGCCATTTTTCAGCCAACAGAGCGGGGAGCGCTTCGCCACAAAACAGAGAGTAGCGCATGTCCGGCAAATCAATCTCGTCGAGATACCTCTCCAAAAAAGACAGAACGGAAGGCACCATCAAGGCAACCGATATCTTTCCGTGTTGAAGTATTTTCGCCACCTCCAAAAAACCAGCAGCTGAGCCTGTGACGACATGACATGCGGCACCGATCGCAAGCGGGGCTGCAAAGGACATGATGGAAAGGTCAAAAGTAAGGTCAAACATCTGCAGAAAACGATCCGTCTGCCGAAACTCGAAACCCGTTTCGCTAAAAAGCGCTTTCATGAACCGCCTCAGATTCCCATGGTAGATCGGCACACCCTTGGGATTGCCCGTGCTGCCAGAGGTAAAGAGCAGGTACGCCACATCAGTCTCACGGACTGGCGTGGGCATCCGTTCTGACCGGTTTGCAGAGATATTGCGAAGATTCACGATTTTTACCGGAAGTCGCTGCTCCAGAACCCATTCACTGATTTCAGTTTCAGCGCCCGATTGAAAGAGTGTGGCTACATCGGCCTGCGTCAGACAACTGGCGTTGCGCTGTGCAGGGTTGTGAGGATTCAGAGGAACATAGGCCCTACCCGATGCAAGAATCGCAAGGATCGTGGCATACGTAGAAGTATCCTGCGTTGCATACACAGCAATTCGCCGTTCATTGATCGGAACTTCCGAATCTATCCAGTCACGAATCCCCTGAACGAGGGCCAAGAGCTCCGCATAAGTCGTCGTTTGGTCTGGAAAAACCAAAGCTGGCTCGTTCGGAAAACGCCTGGCGCAACGAAAAAAATCGTCAACGAACGTGCTGACATAGGGAAGGCTCATTTCCCTGTCTTCGCCTGTATAAGAGCCAGAATGTCACCTACGTTACCAACCTCCTGTAACTCAGCGAGTTTGAATTTAATACCAAATTTTTTCTCAATGGCCACAATGAGCGTGATATGGGCAAGAGAATCCCAACCTTCAATATCCTTGGCGCTTGTCTCTGTGTGTATAGCGAGACTTTGATCCCGAAAAAAATCCCGAAAGATACCCTCCACGACGCGGTGGATCTCCACCCGGGGATCGTCCTGAGGCTGAGGCTGGATAGTTGCCATGCGTAGCTCCTAAGGAAATGACATCGGATTCGCAATCACTTTAGCACAGGGGGCTGTCCTGGGGGACTTAATTGCCGCCCACAAACCCCTCCCTGCCGATGGCCTACACCCTGCATTAGTCAAGAATGTCTCCAGGCTGGCGGCAGATTTTCAGCCCATGCAGGGCAAACTTTTGGCTTTTCCCTGGGTAGATTCGCAGTTTTGTGAAACCCCGACTATGCGAAGGCAGTGGTGTTTTCAGGGCATGCGCGGCATCATCCCCAGCGAGATTCAATGTGAATCGGCGCGTTGCCGCCCCTGGGCCAGAACCCTCCAAAATCAAGGTTT
>VIKI01000061.1:25731-60721 GCA_008080595.1 Comamonadaceae bacterium | reverse complement strand
CCCGCCGCGCTACATGCTGCTGGTGGAGCTGATCAACACCCCCACCACCGAGCCACACATTCTGGACAAGCTCGAAAGCTTTGTTACCAGCGCCCTGGGCAAAGGCGTGGTGCGTGCCAAAGACACACCCAACTTCATCGCCAACCGGGTCGGCGTGGCCGGCATGCTGACCACCATCAAAGAGGTGGAAAACTTTGGCCTGAGTTATGACGTGGTGGACGACCTGACCGGCAAGAAACTCGGCCGCGCCAGCTCGGGCACCTTCCGCACTGCCGACGTGGTGGGCCTGGACACCATGGCCCACGTGATCAAGACGCTGCAAGACACCCTGAACCTGGAAACCGATCCGTTCTACGCCAGTTTTGCCACCCCCGAGGTGCTCAAAACCCTGCTGGAGATGGGCAACCTGGGCCAGAAAACCAAGGCCGGTTTCTTCAAGAAGGTCGGGCGCGACATCATGCGTTTTGATCTGGCCAGCAAAGACTATGTGCCCGCGGGCCAAAAGGCCGACGAGGTTTACACCCGCATGCTGAAAAAGCCCGCGGCTGAGCGCCTGCAACTGCTGCGCAACGCCGAAGGCGCAGAAGGCCGGTTCCTGTGGGCGATTTTGCGCAACGCCTTCCACTACGCCGCCGTGCACCTGGCCGAGATTGCCGACAACGCCCGCGATGTGGATTTCTGCATGCGCTGGGGTTTTGGCATGAAGCAAGGCCCGTTCGAGCTGTGGCAAGAAGCCGGTTGGCTGACCGTGGCCAACATGGTCAAGGAAGACATTGATGCCGGCAAAGCCTTGTGCAACGCGCCGCTGCCCGACTGGGTGTTCAACGGCCCGGTGGCGGATGCCGGTGGCGTGCACACCCCACAAGGCTCCTGGAACCCGACTGAAGGCCAGTTTGTGCCGGTACGCAGCCTGCCGGTGTATGCCCGCCAGCATTTCCCGGAAAGTGTGCTGGGCTCGAACGCACCATCAGCCAGCACCGCAGGCACCACCCTGCATGAAGACGATGCCATCCGCCTGTGGACGCTGGATGACGAGGTGGTGATTGCCAGCATCAAAACCAAGATGCACGCGATTGGCCCGGACGTGATCGAAGGCCTGCTGCAAGGCCTGGCCCTGGCTGAAGACAAATACCAAGGCCTGGTGATCTGGAGCAACGACGAGATGTTCTCCGCCGGGGCCGACCTGCAAGCCATGCTGCCAGCCTTCATGATGGGCGGAGTCAAGGCGATTGAAGGGGCCGAGTTCGAGATGCAGCAAGCCATGCTGAAGCTGCGTTATGCCAATGTGCCGGTGGTGTCCGCCGTGCGCGGTCTGGCACTCGGTGGCGGCTGTGAACTGGCCGCCTACACCGCCAAACGGGTGGTGGCGATGGAAAGCTACATGGGCCTGGTGGAAGTCGGTGTTGGCTTGGTGCCCGGTGGTGGTGGCCTGGCCTACATTGCCCGGCGTGCCGCAGAAAACGCGGCCAACTCCACCGGCAAAGACCTGCTGCCTTTCCTGACCGAGGGCTTTACCGCCGCAGCCATGGCCAAAGTAGGTACCAGCGCTCTTGAATCCAAGAAACTGGGCTATCTTTTAGAGAGCGACGTGATCGTTCCCCACAAAGACGAGCTGCTGTTTGTCGCTCTCAACGAGGCCAAAGCCCTGTTTGCCAGCGGCTACCGTGCCCCGCTCAAGCGCCAATTCCCGGTAGCGGGCCGCAGCGGCCTGGCCACCATCAAGGGCACGCTGGTGAACATGCGCGACGGCGGCTTCATCAGCGCTTACGACTACTTCATTGGATGCCAGATCGCCTGGGTGGTGTGTGGCGGCGATGTCGATGCCGGTAGTCTGGTTGACGAAGAGTATCTGATGACCCTGGAACGCAAGGCCTTTGGCGAGTTGCTGGGCAACCCCAAAACGCAGGAACGCATCATGGGCATGATGCAAAACGGCAAACCGGTGCGCAACTGACATGAGTGCACAGGCTGCTTCTACCGCGTCGGCACAAGCCACTCGGCCCAACCGCCTGGCACGCTCCGTGGCCAAACTCGAACGGGTGCCCGCCATCGTGCGGCCCTGGGTTCGCAGCCGGGTCATGGGCCGGGTTGTGCCTTTTACCGGCACGGCCGGGCTGGAGTATGTGCTGATGACCCCGCAACGGGTCGAGATCGCCATTGCCAACCGCCGCCCGGTGCAAAACCACATCCACGGTGTGCACGCTGCGGCCATGGCCTTGCTGGCCGAAACCGCCACAGGCATGGTGGTTGGCATGAATGTGCGTGACGACTGCCTGCCGCTGGCCAAGTCCATGCGCATTGACTTCAAAAAGCGTGCGCTGGGGGCCATGCGTGCCGTGGCCACCTTGTCGGATGCGCAACGCGCACTGATGCAGCAAAGTGACAAGGGTGAAGTCAGCGTGCCGGTGCAAGTCAGTGACGAGTCCGGGGCTGAGCCCATTCAATGTGAATTCATCTGGGCGTGGATACCCATGCCGAAAAAATAAAGGAGTTTCCCCATGAAACAAGTTACCGACGCTTACATCGTTGCGGCCACCCGCAGCCCGATTGGCAAATCCTCACGCGGATTCTTCCGCAACACCCGCCCGGACGACCTGCTGGTGGCGGTGCTCAAGTCGGCCCTGGCCCAAGCGCCCGGGCTGGACCCGAACGCGATTGAAGACATCATCTGCGGTTGTGCCATGCCCGAAGGCCAGGCCGGCCTGAACATTGCCCGCACCGTGGCCGTGCTGGGCGGCCTGCCCACCAGCGTGGGGGGCATCACCGTCAACCGCTTCTGCGCCTCCGGCGTGTCAGCCATCCAGATGGCGGCTGACCGCATTCGTGTCGGTGAAGCCGATGTGATGATCGCCGCCGGGGTGGAAAGCATGAGCATGGTGCCGATGGGCGGCAATGCGCCATCCTTTTCACCCATGATGTTTGAGAACGACGAAAACGTCGGCATTGCCTACGGCATGGGCCTGACGGCTGAAAAAGTCGCCACCCAGTGGAAGGTCAGCCGCGAGGCGCAAGATGCGTTTGCGCTGCAATCGCACCAGCGTGCGCTGGCGGCCCAGGCGGCAGGCTATTTCACGGCGGAGACTACGCCAATTGAAGTGACCGACCGCAGCCCCAACCTGGCCACCGGTGGTGTGATCGAGAAAAAACGGGTGGTGAGTGTGGACGAAGGGGCGCGGCCTGACACCTCGCTGGAAGGTCTGGCCAAGCTCAAATCCCCGTTTGCGGCCCGTGGCTCGGTCACCGCCGGCAACAGCTCGCAAACCTCGGACGGCGCAGGCGCCTTGATTCTGGCCAGCGAAAAAGCCGTCAAGCAATTTGGCTTGAAGCCACTGGCGCGTTTTGTGTCCTTTGCCGCCAAAGGCGTGCCACCGCAGTTCATGGGCATTGGCCCGATCGAAGCCATTCCCGCCGCCCTGAAAAACGGCGGCCTGACGCTGGACCAGCTCGACTGGATCGAACTCAACGAAGCCTTTGCCGCCCAGTCGCTGGCGGTCATCAACACCTTGGGGCTGGATCAGAGCAAGGTCAACCCCATGGGCGGTGCCATTGCGCTGGGCCACCCGCTGGGCGCCACCGGCGCGATTCGCGCCGCCACCGTGATCCACGGGCTGCAACGCACCGGCGGCAAATACGGCATGGTGACCATGTGTATCGGCATGGGGCAGGGGGCCGCTGGTATCTTTGAGCGGGTTTAAGCGCCCGCCCCAAAGGCCACCTTCGGGTGGCCTTTTTCTTTGGCTTTCAGCGTAGGTTGGGTTCGCACGAAGCGCGTCACCCGTCAGGCCCCTTAAGCTTCTGCTACAAACAGTGATCCAATCACCTCTTCCATCCATTTGAGACTTCCGGGGTTTTTATCCATGCCAGACATCCTGATCGACACCGCAGAGCGGGTCATGACCATCACCTTTCACCGGGTCGACAAAAAAAACTCCTTCACCCGCACCATGTATGCCGAGATGGCCCAGGCGCTGACACAGGCACAAACCGACCCGGCAGTGAATGTGGTGGTGTTCCAGGGGCACGAGTCCGTGTTCAGCTCGGGCAATGACATTGCCGACTTTTTGCAGACCCCGCCGACCTCGCAAGACGCACCGGTGTTTCAGTTTATGCGGGCCATCAGCACCTTCACCAAACCCATTGTGGCGGCGGTGTGTGGGCCGGCCGTGGGTATTGGGACCACCCTGCTGTTCCATTGCGACCTGGTGTATGCCGGTGACAACGCCGCGTTTTCCATGCCGTTTGTCAACCTGGGCGTGTGCCCGGAGGCGGCATCGAGCCTATTGGCCCCGCAACGCATGGGTTATGGGCGTGCCGCCGAAGCCTTGCTGCTGGGTGAGCCGTTTCTGGCCGAAGCCGCGTTGGAGATGGGGCTGGTCAGCCGCATCGTGCCCCCCACAGAAGTCAATGCCCTGGCGCAGCGCCAGGCGCAAAAACTGGCCGCCAAGCCCATGACTTCGCTGCTCGCCACCAAGCGGTTCATGAAGCAGGGCCAGGCCGATCTGGTGGCCCAGCGCATGGCCGAAGAAGGGGCGCTGTTTGGCCGCATGCTGGCCGAGCCCGCCGCCCACGAAGCTTTTACCGCGTTCATGGAAAAACGCCGCCCGGACTTCACCCAGCTGTCCGCTGCGTCCTAACTCACCCTTGTTGATGTATAAAATATCCCTCTAGCGCTTATAGAACAAGCGCAAACAGCTACATTTATTATAGCAAAAAACAGGCTTGCCAGATGCGTTTCCATCCCCTCCCATTCTGCTTGGCCGCTTGGCTTTGGGCGCTGATCCTGATCAGCAGCAGTCAGGCCGCAACCCCGGGTGAGGTGCCCGTGGGTGGCCTGCTGCGCGAGGCCACGATGCGCGGGCTCAATGGCCCGGATCTGAAACTTTCAGCGTTTCGTGGCAAACCGCTGATCATCAACGTCTGGGCCAGCTGGTGCCCGCCTTGTATTGCGGAAATGGGCTCACTGGAGCGACTGGCCTGGAGCGACCTGGGCCAGCAGTTCAACGTGATCGGCATTTCCACCGACGACTATCCCGATGCGGCCAAGGGTTTCCTGCGCAAGAGCAGCGCCACCCTGAACCACTACATTGACCGCCAACTGGAGCTGGAAAACATGCTCGGGGCCAAGCATCTGCCACTGACGCTGATGGTCGATGCCAAGGGGCGGGTACTGGCCAAGGTGGTGGGGGCGCGCGAGTGGGACGACCCCGCCAGCATGACGCTGATTCGCCAGACCTTTCGCATGAGCCCAAGCCCAGCCTCGACCCTGCGCAAGTGAGCCCCCTGATACCCAACATGACCGCCCCCCGCGCAACAGCTGATCCACGCATCTTCCAGGAGCAGGTTCACACCCAGTACCAGACCTTCCCCGTGACACTGGGGGGCTCGGTGGTGGCGGTGGTGTTGTTCAGCATTGCGCTGACCTTCTGGCAACCGCTCTGGGCGGTGGGCTTGTGGTTTGTGGCGATGTTTCTGCAATTTGGTGTGCGGGCCATGGTGACCCGGCGCTACCACCGTCGTTGCCAGCTCGGCCCCCTGGCTGCGCCCGAGGTGCGGGCCTGGGGCCGTTACTCGACCTGGGGCTCTGGCCTGTCGGGAAGCCTGTGGGGCGTGATGGCATGGGTCTTCTTTCCGCCCACCGGGTCTGAGTTTGCGCAATACCAGTACCTGTTGATGATGATGCTCTCCGGCATGGGCACGGCGGCGGCATTCGCCCAGGCCTCTTATCTGCCGGGGTTTCGGGCCTTCATGCTCCCGGCCTGTGTGCCGTTCACGATACTGCTGTTCCTGCAAGGCACGCCCTTGCACACCATGTACGGTGCGGGGTCGATCCTGTACATGCTGGCGATTGACCGGTTTGTGGTGATTCTCAACGGCTCTATCCTCGACGCTTACCGCATGCGGTTTGCCAATCAGGATCTGGCCGAGCAACTGGCCCAGCAAAATGAAACCGTGCGGCAAGCCAGTGCCGCCAAAAGCAAGTTTCTGGCCTCTGCCAGCCACGATCTGCGCCAGCCCCTGCATGCCATGGAGCTGTTTGCCGAGGCCTTGCAACACACCAGCCTGCCCACGGCATCACACCGCATCACCGAAAAATTGCGCAAATCCGTTGCCGCCATGCGCAGTTTGCTCGACACCTTGCTCGACATCTCCAAGCTCGATGCCGGTGTCATTCAACCGCAGCCCGCGCCCACCGGGCTGGCGCGTTTGCTGGGGCTGGTACACCACGAATTCAGTGGTCTGGCGCAGTCCAAGGGGCTGTTTTTGCGCCTGCGTGTGCCACCGTTTGCCGCCACCCACAGCGATCCGGTCTTGCTCAAGTCGATTGTCAGCAACCTGGTGAGTAATGCGGTGCGCTACACCGAACGCGGCGGCATCCTGATCACGTGCCGCCCCTGGCAAGGCCGGTGGATGCTGGATGTGACCGACACCGGCCTGGGCATCCCGCAAGCGCAGCAACAGGAAATCTTCAAGGAATTTGTGCAACTGCACAATCCGCAGCGCGACCGGGAGCAGGGCCTGGGCCTGGGTCTGGCCATCGTTGGCAGGCTGTGTGGCTTGTTGGGGCACACGGTCGAAGTCCGCTCCGAACCGCAACGCGGCAGCCGCTTCAGGGTGTGGATGCCGCAAACCACACTCCCTGCAGCGGAGGAAGTCTCTGGTCTGGCCAATGCCCCGGCCCCGCTGGAACACGATGCGCTGATTCTGGTGATTGACGACGAGCGTGACGTGCGCGAGGCCATGCACGCCATGCTGACCGGCTGGGGGCTGCGCTGCGTCTGCCAGCCCGATGCCCCTCTGGCGGTGCAGGCGCTGGAGAACGAGCAGAGCTTGCCGCTCCTCATCATCAGCGACTATCGCCTGGCCGACCAGGTGAACGGTATTGATGCCATTGAACATGTCCGAAATGAATACAACTGCGAGGATTTGCCTGCCTTGCTGATCACCGGCGACACGGAAAGCAAAGACTTGCTCAAGGTGCAGCAAAGCGGCATTCCGGTCATGCACAAACCGGTCGATACCCGGCAACTCAAGGCACTGATTCAGCAGCTGTCCTGGGAGCGCAGCCGTCAGTGACGTACTGGCGGTGTAACTTAACGCGGCTTGACAGGTACCGGCATCGGGCGCAGGTGCACGGCGGCCACACGGGCATCGGCACTCAACGCATCAAAAGTGGCGGCCAAGGCGGAGTTGGGCAATTGCACATAGGCGACCGCCCCTGGGGCATATTCCAGATGCAGTGCCGGATAGTCATTGAGCAGGGCTTTCAGCGCGCTGGCCTGCTTGAGGGTGATGATCAGGCCACTGGCGTACAGCTTCACCTGTCCGGTGGCCATCTCCTTCACGCTGATGAAGCTGTCCCCTGTAGCGCTGGCTGCTTTGCTGGAAACCCCGGTGCTGGGAAGTACCTCAAGCACTTGTCCGTTCAGGGTGAAGCGCTGGCCCGCCAGGGTATTGCCACCCAGCAGCAACAGCGCGGCGAGGCACAGTGGGTGCATCCGTTGGATTTTTGTCGTCATGTCGGGTGGCCTTAAATGCTGTAAGAGGTGAGCGTCACACCCGTCAAGGTGTTGGCATTGAAGGTGCTGGATTCGTTGGCCGGGCCATCAATCAGCATGAGCTTCATCGTCCAGATGCCGGCCAAACTGTTGCCGTAGAACGCATGGGTGAAAAAACGGAATTTTTGCTGCGCGTTGGCACGGATCAGATCGGTCTTGCCCCCCTGATACCAGCCGCCATACGCGGGCAAGACGATGGAGCGCTCACCGGTGAGCGAGTTGCTCAACTCAAACTGCAAGGTGCCCGGATTGATGTCTCGCCCGGTGGTATTGGTCAGGGTCAAATCCACCTGCATCGGGCCAGAGATGCCGGCTGGAAAGCTGAGCTCTTGCGCCATCAGCGCCACATGGCCCGCGCTGGCCGCCAGGTTGGAGGCCATGGCTGCGCCGCTTAAGCTTGAGCTGAGGTTGGTGCTGCGTCGCCCGACCGGGGCTGTGTAGGCTTTGGCCATGGCGACTGCGGCCTGCGCGTCCACCAACCCAAATCCGTAGCGGGTCTGGAAATGAAAGCCCCCTTGATTACGCACCCAGGGATCACTCAGCACCAGGGCCTGGCTCGCGCCGGCAGGCGTGTAGGTCACCGCCTGTGCGCCAGAGGCGATGCTCGGGTCAACCAGACGCGCGGTTTTGGCCAGGATGTACTTCACATCCAGCCAGCTCAAACCGGGGTTGGCTTCCAGCATCAGCGCCGCAACACCCGACAGCACAGGTGTGGCGGCAGACGTGCCATTCATGGTGCCGGTGTAGTTGCATTGGGGGTCTAGCGCCGATTGGCCAAACAGATTGGCCACCAGTTTCAGGGCAGCATCGGCATACTTGGCCCACAACGAGGCCTGATTGGCTACATTGTTTTTCCCCAGGTTGCAGCCACTGTCATCGGTGGTCACGATGGCTGGCGTGAGCACGCCCGATTCGCCCCCCAAGCCGGTGATCCAGTTGCTGGCCCCGGCGCTGGAGTAAGAGCCCGCCCGCCCGTTGGCAGCAATCGCGGCGACCTTCATGAAATAGGGCTGCCCTTGCGGCTCATAGTTGGTGTTCAGGCAGGAGTGTCCTGCGGCATCGTTGGAGAAACGGGCCAGCATGTTGTCCGCGAATAAGAGGGCCACGCAGTCAATCGGCATGCTGCTGCCGTTCTGCATGGCAGCCTCTGCCGAGCCCAGAAATTCATTGCCAGCCGCCTGAAAGTAAATCGCCCCTTTGCCTGAGCGCAGGGCGGTGGTGCCATATTCTGCGGCGAGGGTTCGCATATCCGGCGTGGTGGGGTCGAGCTGAGGGGAGGCGTAGTCCCCGCCCGCGCTGTAGTTGAAGATATCCACCCCGTCCGCCCGGGCCCCGAAGGACTTGATCAACGCCAGATCAGTGCCGCTGAAATCGGAGGCCATTTGTGAGCCCGCGCCAAAACTTAAACCCTGTGACACGGTGGTCAACAAAGACAAGGGGGCGAAGCCCTGCAGTGACGCATTCGGGGCCAGCCCACGCGAACCCAGATTGTTCCAGCCCTTGGCCGCCGCAATGCCGGCCACGCCCGTGCCATGGTCAGCCATATGGGAGTCCGCACGGGTGGCCAACGGGCTGGGGTTCGAGCTATTGTTTTGAAAGTTGAAAGATTGGCCCGGCAACACGTTGGGGCGCAAATCCTCATGCCCGATTTCCAGGCCGGAGTCGATCACGGCGATGGTGATGCCTTTGCCGGTGAGGCCTGCGCCCTCCTGGTGCACCGATGCCACGTTGGCATCCATGCCCGCCACCGCCTCGGAGTTGTCCATGGCCGATACCGCTTGTGTCGGGCCGGTGTTGCTCAAATGCCAGGCCGCCGCCGCCAGCGGGTCGTGACCCAGCACTCAATTTCATCATTGTGAGGATCCTTGTGGTGCAAACAAAAACCGTTTGCCATGGGGGATGTTAGGGAGCCATGGCCGCTACGCCAGCTGCCTGGGACGAAAGTCCCAATTGGGGTCACTTCCTCAGATGCCCCGATATGCTTGGGTCACTTAAGCCCAAACTGCCTGGACAAAGACCGTGCCTTACAAAATACTCATTGTGGATGACCATGCCTTGGTGCGGGATGCCCTGTCCGCGCTGGTGTCAAGCTTGCCGGGCGGGGTACTGGTCGTGCATGCCGAAACGGCAGCCCAGGCCCTGGAGCAAGCTGAGTTACATGCGCCGCTGGATGCCGTGTTGCTGGACTGCGGGCTGCCCGACTCCTGCGGGCTCAACATCATCAAAGCGCTCCAGGTGCGCAGCGGCGGTGCGCCCGTGGTGGTGGTGTCCGCAGAAGAAGCCGAGCATGTGGCCCAACATGCCCTGCAAATGGGGGCCAGTGCCTTTGTGCCCAAGAGCCGGGCCTCGTCCAGCGTGCTGAATGCCCTCAAACTGGCCTTGGCACAGGGCATTCCCTTGGCCCACACCCTGCCCCGAATCTCCGAGTCGTCCACCACCACGCCACCCTTGCCCCCCGTGCTGACTGCGCGCCAGCTTGACATCTTGCTCATGCTGGATCAGGGGCTGACCAACAAAAGCATCTCCTTGCAATTGGGGCTGGCTGAAAAAACCGTCAAAAACCATGTCACCGCCCTGTTTGACGCGCTGGGGGTGGTGAACCGGCTGCAGGCCATTCGCCAGGCGCGTGATGCCGGCCTACTGAAATAGAACCCTACCGTGAACAGAGACCTCCACTCGGATCTGCTTGCTGATGACGGCCCATGGGTCGCCTTGGCCCAAGAGGTTACCGCTGCATCGGCTCGTTCAACGGCCACTCGCGTTTTTCCACCTGGTTGACCGGCATTGCGCTGAATCTGGCCCGCAACCACGTCAATCGGGCACCCGTGGCCACGTTTGTGGAATATGAAGACGACGACCTTGCCGCAGAGGCTCATTCCCAAAGCGACCCGTTGCGGGCGCTGGAAAATCGCCAGGCCCTCAGTGCCATGTCTGCCGCGCTGGCCGCTTTGCCCAGCGACATGCGCGACTGCATTGTGCTGGTAGGCATGGAAGGTTTGTCCTACGAAGAGGCGGCCCAAACCCTGGCCATGCCGGTGGGCTCCGTGAAAAGCAAGGTGAGCCGCGCCAGACAGCGTTTGCGTGAACTCCTGTCGGTGACTGAGCCGGTGGTTTGAGCAGCATCAGATAATTCTGAAATTACCTGCAACCTTTTGCGGAAAACTGTTACCCATGTTCCATGGAGTCCAACCACACCGCTACCCTCATGCCGATTGAACCTGTCACTTGTGATCACGCCCTGCTCTTGCTCAGCCGGGGCCTGGAGGGCGACCTGTCCAACGCCGAGACCTGTGCCATGTACGCACACCTGGCCCGCTGCGACGGGTGTCGGTACGCCATGGGTGAGTTGGCCGAGATCGATGCCACGTTAAAGGCCTTGAGCCAGCCCGCAGCGCATACCGAGCTGGGGGCGGATTTCAGCGCCGACTTCATGCGCCAATTGAATCTGCTGCAAGCCGAGTCACCCAGGCTCTCCATGAGTGATCAACTGCAGCGGTTTGGACAGCAGGTGGCACAAGATGCCAGCTTGCGCCTGAAGCTGACGCAGGCCGCCAATGAAGCCGCGTTTGTCGAACTGTATGTGCAGCTCGGCCGGGCCAGCGGCTACCAGTTTCAGACCACCGCAGTCACCGAATGGCTGCATGCGGCAGCCGCCAATGATGAGCTCAGCGACTCCCAGCTCGATCAGGTGGCCGCCGCTGGCGACAGCTTCAGCAGTCAGAAACTGCTGGAACGGCTGTGCACCTGGCTGCTGCCCTGACGCTGATTTTTTGACGCAGGGGATTTCATTCCCTCTCCCTCTGGGAGAGGGTTAGGGTGAGGGTGGATGTTTGGCTGTTCGCATCGCCGGTGCATCTGACAAAGGGGCAGCCCTCACCCCCGCCCTCTCCCAGAGGGAGAGGGAGTAACAACAAAAACACATCAGCCCAAGCGCCTACAACACCCGGCTCGACACACCAAACACATAGAAGTAGGCGGCGTTGTAGACCACGTGCAAGAAGATCGACGGCTTGACGCTGTTGAAACGATCTTTGAAGTAGCCAAAAACCAAAGAGGGAATGAAAACGGCCAGCGCCAACAGGGTCTGGCTTTGCAGCCAGTGCAGCAGCACAAAGACCCCGCTGGTGAGCAGATTAGCCAGGCTGATGCGGCCCATGCGCCAGTCCAGACGCTGGCGCAGCTCGGTTTGTAAAAACCCCCGAAACGCCAGCTCCTCCAGCACCGGGGTCACGACCACCAACCACAGCCACTGGGGCCAACCAGGATAAACCAAAGGCCTGGCCGAACCCATGAACGATTCGGCCAGGCCTAGCAGGATCACACCGGCGAGGCCCGCCAGTGTGACTTCAAGTTCAAGCGGTGTGGGTTTTCTCACTAGCTGGGGTCTGCTTTCGTCTCAGCACAAACAGACCGGCCCCCAGCACAAGCGCTGGAAATACCGGATCAAAAGGCCCATTGTGACCCAGCGTACAGCCCCCACCACCGGCTGAGCTGGCGGCGCTGGACGCTGGTGTGGCGATGGCAGCAGCCGTTTTGGCCTGGTAGTCGTAGTAGACAGCGTCCTCCCGCAAGAAGTTCTCGGCCAGCACGATGTCGGCGATATTGCCCCCGGCTTTGCGCGTGCCACCCGTGCCATACGCCGCTTTCAGGCCGGGGTTGGAGGCGTAGACCACAAATTCGTATTCCCCCGCACTGGGCAACAAGCCAGCCAGTGAGGCGGAATAAATGCCGTCACCGGCAATCGCATCAGGGCTCTGGCCATCGTCTTTGAGCGCAATGTCCATCTTGATCAGTTTGCCATTGGCATCAAAGGCATCGGCTGTGACCGTGACGTTTTTCACCGCCAAGGGCTGCTTGATGGTGGTGAAGATCATCGGTGGCCGGGGGTCTTCGGCGCTGCCACCGGCTACCGAGGTCATGACCGTCATCTTGCTTTCCACCGTGGCTTCCAGTTCAACCGGATCAATCGACGCGGTGGTGGCGGTCACCGTGGCCGTCCACTGCCCGGCACGGTTGGCATAGGTGGCCGGAATCTCGAACTCCATGATGCCCTCCTGCTCGTCCGCAAAGTAGCTGATCCCCAGCGCTTGTGCATTCAGGGCCGTCACCACCAGGCCGGTGGGCGAGGTGAGTTTGAGCGACATGCCGGTGTTGTCACCCACATAGGCGCTGAGGGTGACGATGCCGTCAATGGCGCTGCTGGCGATCGGAACGGTCATGGACAGAGTTTGCCCCGCAGCCAGCGCATCGGTGCCATTGCCGGTGATGGTTTGAATCAGTGCGCCGGCACTCTCTTGCGTGGTGCGAATACTTTTCATCACCAGGTCTGACACCTTGGCTGTTTGAACCATGTGGCCTCGGGCGGCCTTGGACAAAGCGCCCATGTTGCCCGCCGTGCCCTTGTTGAGCAATTGCGGGTTGAACATGATCCCGCCTTTGGCCAGGACGTTGCCAGTTTCGTCCGAGGCGCTCGCCGAGCTGAGGGCAAACAGCTGAACAATCGGCGTTTGGGTCACCTCGATCGACGTGGTCAGCGGGGCCGGTGTGTTGGCCTTGGTGGCAGCGTCTTGCGCGGCGGCCAGCGGCGAGGCCAGCACGGCGGCCTGGCGCAAGGCCAGATCCATGCCGCCGGTTGCGGCGCTGTTCACCGGCACCAATCGGCTCAACGCGGCTTTGGCGGCCTGCTTGGCCGGATCGGCCGCCCCGGCACCGAGTGTGGCCAGGGGAACCAGGGTGCTGAATTGGGCCCCTGACACGGTGAGCACGGCCAGCTGCGACCCTGCGGCCATGGCATCGATGGCGGCTTCAGCCGCTTTGACAAAACCCACCAACTCGGTGGAGCTCACGCCCTGATCCAGCACCAGCACGGTGCGTGTGCCATTCATCAGGGTTATTTGCAGGCTGGCCTGAGAAGCCACATTGTTGACCGGTTTGCTCAGTGTGGTGGGGGCACTCATGTTCTTGAACGAATCAAACCACTTGCGGGGCAAGCCCCCTTGTTGTTGCAAGGCCGAGTCGGTTGCCGGGTCAGACACCAGGGTTTCCCAGGCCGATTTGCCAAACCAGCGGTATTGGGCGGTTTGGCGCTGCGTCGGGTCGGCGTAATCAGCGGGTGCACTCAGGGTACTGAACTGCAAATGGTTGTTCATGATGGTGTTGCGGGGCGTGTCGCGGTCTTGCGGGCTGCTCGGGGCGCTGGTGTCCATTTTCCCGGCTTCGCGGTATTCGTCGTACAAACCAAACAGATAGTGGCCAAATTCGTGGGCAATGGTGCGCCCCATGGCCTGCGTGGTTTCACCCGCCCCCTCCGATACGGTGAACATCTGGACGTTTGCGCCATTCACGTTCAGGCCGGCAGCTGTGGCATTGGCCCGATCATTCTTGTTCAGGATCATGATGTCGGCATTGTCCAGAAACTGTTTGCTGTAAACCGTGATTTTTCCCAGCCGAACCTTGCCCTCGGTCATGGTGTACAGGGTGTCAGAGGCAATGGCCATGACTTCGTAGACATAGGCCATATCCAGCAAGGTGGCCACCCCTTCGATCATCACAGTGGGCGGATTGGACAAGTCCCAGTCCACCGCCACCACCTGGTCAACCTGGGTGATGCCGCTGGCCGCGAGGTAAGTCACGTTGGTCAGGGGGTGGTTGGCCGATTGCACGGAGGGGGCGCACACCAGGGATACAGCGGTGAACACCGCAGTCAACACTTTTTTCATGAATATCTTTCTCTTATAGGCTTGAATGAGGGGGGCGGGTCAAGGTTTGGCCTCGGGGTAAAACACCAGTTTGGCAAGCTCGCCTGCGGCGGTTTTGACAAACGGGGCCTGTGGTGACAGCTTCAGCCGGGTCAGCAAGGCTTGCCATTTCTGCGGCGGCAGCGCCACCAGCCAAAACGGGGTAGACAAGCCGCTGAGCAGCTCCGGGAAGTCCTGCAACTGGGCTGGGTCCAGGGTGGGCATTTGTGCCTGCTCGATCGCATCCGGGCGGAACGAGCTTGGCATCAGGCGCAACGAGACAAAGCTGCCGCTGTGCCCGCCAGACGGTTGGCTCAGGGTGTAGCGAAAATCCAGCATCGAGCGGGGCAGCAAATCTTGATCGGCCTGCACGTGTTTGAGCTGCCCTTGGGCACTGACAAACAGCCAGGTTTTGTCGCCCCGGCCTTCCACCACCCGGTGCGGCGTTTTGCGCACTTCGTAATGGCTGTCGAGCTGCAAAAACTCACCCATCAGCTGGGGTAACTGCCCCGCATCCGGGTAAGAAAACCGGGCCAGCCGCAGCAGCTTGTCATCGACAAATTCGGCAAATTGAGCGCTGCCATCTTCCTGGATGACAAACTGTTGCGCCCGGCTGGGTTTGCCTGGGCTCCACGCCGACCACTCATGCCACATCAGGTACGAGGGGGCGGCTTGTGCCAGGCTGGTCAACAGCAGGGAGCCAAGCAGGGTGATAAGGCGAGTTTTCATGCGCATCATCAAGCCAGAGAGCAGGCCCCGAGCTTGCCATTTTTGCTGCTGTCGATGCTTGTCTGAATGCTGATCACCGCGCAACCGATACCCAGTGTGAAGATGGACATGAAGACGGTATCGACAACGTTCCGACCACCACCGGCCACCGCATCGAGCTGTTCATCACTCAAGGCCTGGTTGGCACTTTCTTTGGCAGACGCAACAAAATGCGCGGCGAGCTCCGTGGTGTTCACCTCAATGCCATTTTGCGCGGCGGCCTGGGCAATCAGTGCTGCCGCTTGGGCTGCATCGTCGGTGCCATGCACCTTGGCCACCAGGGCCGGGTCTTGTTGCATCAGCGTTTGTAATTGTTGTTGGGTGTTGGGGGATAAGGCCATGGGGAACTCCTGTGACTGTGGGTTACGAAAGAGGTGAGCGCTTGATTGCGGTCTCCGTTGTGTAAGTAACGGCTTTCAAGCATTGGTTCCAGAATCTTGCCTGAACTTGATTTTTAAATGATTTTTTGGCTTGTAGCCCTTGTCTACATTGCGCAAGCAGCTATGAATTTTGCAAGCTCCTGTCGGGTTACGCCTGCGGCTAACCCGACCTACCGAGAGATTGCGACAAATCAGGCTGTAGCGCTTGTAAATATTGCGCAAGAAGCTACAAATACAATAGCATTTATGACGCAGAGATCACACCACCAGAGATGCGGTGTGGCAGCAGCACACAGGGCACGCGGTCAGGCGCTGCCAAGCGGGCCTGCAAATAGGTCAGGCTGGCGATGCCTTTGAACAAGGACAGGTCAGCCCCGGCCATGTCTTTGCCGCTGAACCAGTAATGCAAGGACGTGCTGTTCTGCTCTGCCGTCCAGCGGGCCAGTCGCGCCTGGGCTTGCTGGCGAGCAAAATCCACCCACTCGGTTTGACCCAGCAAACGCCCGCACTCCAGCAGAATGTCCATGCGCCCGACGGCACCACAACACAAGTCGTCGATCGCCGGGGCCTCCAGGTCAGCCAGCGACTGGCGGGTGGTGGCCAGCGCCACAGCCAAATCGCTGCTGAGCTGGGTGTGCTCAAGGTCTGACAATTCACCCGCCAGCATGCGCAACACCGCCGCCCGGCCCAGGGCAATGCCGGGTGCGCCATGACACCAGGAGCAGCCACAGTGCTGCACCGTACTCACGTCATGGCCGGTGAAGCCACGCATGTCGCGCCAGTTGCCCACGTCCGGGTTGAACAAAGTGGCTTCATGGGCCAGCGCGGCAAAAGCGGCATCGCGGTAAGGCCGCCGACCCGTGGCGCGGTACAGCGCCACCAGGGCCACGGCAAAACCAGCGCCGCCGTGCGACAAGCCACTGAGCCCGTGTGTGCCCGGTTTGGTCCACACCAGGCCGTGCTCGGTGCGCCGTGCGTGTTGCAGCAAATGGTCGCCGCAGAGCTGCGCATCGGCCAAAAACTGCTTGCGAGCACTCAGCGTGCCGTCCAGGTTCAGCAGCACCAGCAACAGCCCGGCCACACCATTCAAATAATCAAAGTGATGAGCAGGTTGAAGCAGCGCCTGCAAGCGTGGGCCAGACACCCAATGGCGTGCCAACTGCTCCACCCGGGTGTGCAGCGCGGCATCACCGCTTAAGCTGGCGCACTGATCCAGAGCAAACAATATGCCCGCCGCCCCCTGATCCAGGCCGATGCCCGGCAGGCCGGCGTAGAAGGCTTTCTCCAGGCTGCTGGTGTCCACGGCGGCAGCACCACGTGCGGCGGCGGGCAACTGGTCCAGGGCACTCATCAAGGTCTGGTTGGCCAGCTGGCTCAAGCTTTTGTCCGCGCTGGCATGCCCGGCGCAAGCCAGGGCCAGGGCCACGCCTGAGACACCGGCGTACAGGCCGAGTTCAATCGGACGCACCGTCAAGCCTTCACCGGCATCCCCCAGGCCGAGCCACAGCGTCTGACCATTCGGGGCGCACATGCGGCGTGCCAGCAACTTGTCGGCACAAGCCTGCACGCCCAGAGCGGCGCTGCCGTCTTCGGGCCACAGGGCGCGCTCCAGCACATCGGCCTCCCACGCCACTTGCTGCGGCGTGAGCGCACGCAAACTGGCGGCCGTGGCGGCAAAAGGGGGGGTGTCGTGCATTTGGCCAAGCGCCCGGCCACGGGCATCGAGCAGCATCAGGCTGTCGGCGGCAAAACCGAAGCGCGGCACGTCAAGCTGGCGCAAATCTTCGCGCTCGGCCGGGGCCATGGCGCGAAAGCCGTTGGAGAACAAGGCCATGTGGCGGTGCAGTGGCTCAAAAGTCAGGTCAAACATGACCCCGTCGGTGAGCGACTCGGGGGCCACCGCCCCGCGCAGCAAGGTGCCGTAGTTCCAGGTGGTGCGGGCCAGATGCCGCCCGCAAGCGGTGCGCAGACCGGCCAGCGGGCTGTCGGCACTGTCGAGCAGCCAATCACGCTGGGCCAACACCCGGCCCATGGTGTCGCGAAAACCCGCCGCAATGGCTTGCCGGTGCAGCAGGGAATTGCACCAGCCCTGCTCGGTGCGCGGGTAATGGTGGGTGGTCAGCGCTTGCACTGCCCATTGCAGCGCCATCCAGTCGGAATTGGCATGCACAAACTGCGGCACTTCAGGCCCGCCACCCGAGGGTGGGCCACCAATCGCCCCCATGTCATGCGGCAGGTTGTTTTGGGAGAACCCATAAAACGGCATCACCCCCATGTGCAACACGGCACGCGGGGTGAGCCAGCCTTCATCACGCGCCACGGCGGGCATTTCCAGCAGCGGGCGCGACGAGGGGTGCAGCAAACATTCCACATCAATGAACACTGGCTGCGGCCCGGCGGCGACGATGTTTTCCAGATGCATGTCGGCCCCGTTGAGGGCGCGAAACAGCCCCAGCAAACTGCCCATGCGCCAGTGGTAGGCGTGGGCTTCTTCAGGGGCCATGGGCTGGGCTTCAATCCACTCCATCCAGCCGTAGTCCGGCAGGGCCCAGACTTGGGCGACACGGTGGCCTGCGCCTTGCGGGCCAAGTTCAGCGCTCTGCGTATTCAACCAGGCCACGGCCTGGCTGAAGATGGCCTCCATCGCCATCGGCCGGGGTTTGTAGACCAGGCGCGTGCCATCGGCAAAACTCAGCTTGACCACGGTGCGGCCACCGGCATGCGGGTCTGACAGGGTGGCATCGACCGCCGTCACCGCTGCTGTGGGCTGGCCGGGGAAGAAGCGTTGGCGCAGCCCGGCATGGTCGGCCCCCAAGCGGCTCAGGAACTCATGGCAACTGTCGGCCCAGTCGTCGACGATGCTGGCCATCAGCCGCGCCAACACCGGCCAGCGCTGGAACAGCTCGGCGTAGCCGTCGTTCAGCTGGTCTTGCACAAAGGCCTGGTAGTGGTCGGTGGGGGCCTGGGTGTTCGCGCCACCCAGCAGGCTCAGCATCATGGCGTTGACCTTGCTGCGCGGGGCGAACAAGGCCAGCAGGCAGCCGCCCGCCACCTCGGCCAGGCGGGTCAGCAGGGCACGTTCCATGCCGTGCAGCGCATCGGGGGTCAGTTGTTCGGGGGGGAGCTGCAAGCCCTTGGCGGCCAGCCGTTCGCGTGCCACCCGCAGGCAGGGGGCCAACAGGGTGGCAAAAGGCAGGTGGGTGGCATCCGGGGGCAGGGCCTTGGCCAGCAGGGAGGGGGTGTGGCCCATGGCTTTGGCCTGGCTCATCAGCCGCTCCAGCGTGGCGCACCAGGCGGGTAAGGTCGCCAGCTCACGCGGCTGGTAGACCGCGCTGGGGCGCAAGCCTTCGGCCCGCATGCGCCGGCGCAGGGTGCGCCAGTCGTAGCCGCCGCCAAAACGCAGCCAGCGTTGCCAGCGCTGGCGCACTGCGGGCTCGGTCTGGCGCTGATCTGCGGGGACGGCTGTTGCTTGGAGGCCGCTGTTGCGCCGGGCGATGTCGGCGATCAGGGTGGTGGTGTCCACCGTGCCGGTCGCGGCATCGGGGTGGGTTGGGTTGGGCATGGCGCTGGGGCTTGTGGGGTTCATCGTTGTGAATCAGCAGTATCTTTTGTTGACAAACCCGCTGTTGTCATGAAAGACCCCCTGAATAAGGCTGACAGTGGCACAGCCAGTACCCAATGAAAAAATCGAGATCAAGATCATGCGGGTGTCATCACTCAAGCCGTCATCGGGTACACCCCCCGCCACGACCTCCAGTTGTTGGTCGCTTAAAGCCTGCGTTGCCAAGTTTTTCGCAGCATCTTCAAAATACGCAGCGAGTTCAAACGGAGTCACCGCAATACCGCTTTTTGCAGCCGCTTCGGCAATGAGAACAGCGGCTTGCGTGGCATCGTCCGTGGCCTGAACCTGCGTCACAAGCTCTTGCTTTTGTGCCATGAGCTGCTGCAATGCGCTGAGGGTTTGTTCGGATAAAGGCATAGGATTTCCTTGGGGTGATTGCGTGGGATAGGGTGCTGACGTTTCAGAGAAACTTCAGCAGTACTTCTTCTCAAAACCCAATTTTTCCTTGCTGGCTGCGTGAGTGATGCTGACCACCGCACATGTCAGGCCGAAGGAAACAATCGACAGGAGAATCATCGCAGCATCGTCACCTATCTTGAAGCCACCTGCCACAGCCTCTAGCTGTTGATCGCTCAAGGCTTGCCCGGTCGCGGTTTGAGCGGCGTTGGCAAAATGCGCGGTCAGATCGGCCAGCTTGACTTCAATTCCGGCTTTGGTTGCTGCATCAGCAATGAGGTTGGCGGCCTGTGCGGTATGGCTGCTGGCTTGTACCTGGGCCAGCAAGGTTTTGTCTTGCGCCATGAGTTGTTGCAGTGCGCTGAGGGTTTGTTCGGATATCGACATGGGGCTCTCCTGAAAGGTTGATGAACTGTGACGAGATGTCGGGTAGTGAGTAACGAGGGCATCCATTTGGTTGCAAGGATTTAATGGGTATTCGACCCCCATAGCCCCAGGTTCAAACATTACTGGAGCCCGAGCGGGTTCGACCGATCAAAATCTGGGTTCTTCCAGGGCTTTTCGCTGGTATTTCCGCAGTTGCCGCCGTGGCGGATCATCAGGATGGAGTAACGCTTCTCAGCAATGGCATCGCCCAACCCACCACCAGCCACGGCATCCAGTTGCGCGTCGCTGAGCGCCTGGTTGGGGGTGGCTTGGCTGGCTTGCGCAAAATAGCGCTTCAGATCTGCTTCGCTCACGGCAATGCCGTTGGCTGAAGCGGCGGCGGCAATCTGGCAAGCCGCCTGATCGGCATCCGCAGCCCCTTGAACTTGGGCTCGCAAAGCGGGGTTTTGTTGCATCAGGATTTGCAGCTGGGTGAGGGTGGTTTCGGGCAGTGACATGGTGATTTCCTTGGGGGGGCTTAGCGCTGATGAAATGCGCCACTTCAGCAGAATTTTTTCTTGATCCCGATGAGCTCCGGGTTATCAGGATGACCCACCGCCTGACCTGCGCTGAAGGCGATGCAACCGAGGCCCAAAGTGAAGACTGACAGCAGGATCAGCTTGTCGGTCTCTGAGACCCCACCAGCTACCGCTTCAAGTTGCTCATCACTGAGCGCCTGCGTGCTTGCGCGCTGGCTGCGTGCTTCAAAATACGCGGACAGCTCGGCAGCGTTGAGGGTGATGCCCTTTTGTGCGGCGGCCTGGGCGATGCAGCTGACCGCCTGGGCCGTATCTTCAGCGCCCTGAACTTGAGCCAGCAAGGCGCTGTCTTGTGCCATCATGGTTTGCAAGGCGCTGAGGGTTTGTTCGGATAAAGACATGGGGCGTTCCTGGGGATGTGAATGAGTTTGACGGCTTGTCGGAGAGTGAGTAACCGCCTGATCGAATGGGTTGCACTCTCTGGGGGTGCTGTTCAAAAAATGTCAGCAGAATTTTTTGTGCATCCCCACTGCGCCCTTGAGTCCGGCGACATCCGCCATGCTTTTCATGGCACAGAGAAATCCGAATGACAAGAAAGAAACCATGAGCATCATCTCGTCGTCACTCATGCCACCTGCCACAGTGGTCAGTTGCTCATCGGTCAGGGCTTGGTTGTTGATGGCGGCAGACAGCTGTTCAAAATGAGATGTCAATTCGGCTGCACTCACCGAAATGTTGTTTTTTGCAGCGGCTTCAGCAATCAGTGCTGCGGCCTGATGGGCATCGCTGGTGGTCTGCACGCTTGCCCGCAGCGCTTGGTTTTGGGCCATGAGTTGTTGCAATGCGCTGAGGGTTTGTTCAGATAAAGACATGGAGTTCCCCTGGGGGTTGATGGGCTGTGACGAGGTGTCAGGTAGTGAGTAACGATGGCAGCAAATAAGTCAATTACCCCATGTGCTCATATCCGGTTTGTTGTGGAGCGGTCATTCGCGCGGTTTCAGCGTCTTCTCGCCGTCCCAGGCCGTGGGCTTTTTGCGGGCTGCCCAGGGCTCCAGGCAACCCATTCGGACGCAACCAACGGAGGGATCTGGGGCGCTTGTGACGGATTTCGGGCAGGGAGTAACCGTCCCAGCAAGGGATGGTGGTGTGTTCAAACCCCTCGCCACTCATAGCTCACACATGCGTTTTTTGATGCCGTAGGCACCCTCGGCCGCGCTGAAAAATACACAGGACATGCCCAGGGTCAGGACAGACAAGGTGATCATGGTGTCCCGATTGGACCAACCACCAGCCACGGCATCGAGTTGCGCATCGTTTAATGCCTGACCGGCTGCGGCTTGGCTGACCTGTGCGAAATAGGTTTGCAGTTCGGTGACCTTGACTGCAATACCGTGTCGGGTTGCAGCTTCGGCGATCAGGGCGGCGGCCTGGTCTGCATCGTCTGCGGCTTGTACATGTGCCAGAAGTTCCTGGTCTTGCGCCATGAGGGTTTGCAGGGCGATCAGGGTTGGTTCGGATAAAGACATGGGGTTCCCTTGGGGGTTGATGGACTGTGACGAGGTGTTGGGTAGTGAGTAACGATGGCATCCAATAGGTTGCAAGGTTTGCGCAAGCGGTGCAAAAAATCAGCAGAACTTCTCGTCACCAAAACCGAGGCGCTTGGTCACGGCTTGCTTGATGCTGATGACGGCGCAACCTGCCCCCAGGGTGATGATCGAGATGAGGATCATGTCGTCCCTTTTGATGCCACCACCCGCTACGGCTTCGAGCTGGCTGTCGCTCAGGGCTTGATTGGCGGCGGCTTTGGAGGTTTCTTCAAAGTGCGTGGCCAATTCGGCTTCACTGATTTCAATGCCACTTTTTGCTGCGGCTGTGGCGATGATGCTGGCGGCTTGTGCGGCATCGTCCGTGCCTTGCACCTGGGCCAGCAAGGCTTTGTCTTGAGTCATGAGGGCTTGCACCTGGGCCAGCAAGGCTTTGTCTTGAGTCATGAGGGCTTGCAGGGCGCTGAGGGTTTGGTCGGATAAAGACATGGGTGCTTCCTTGTGAGTTGATTGAATTTGACGGGGTGTCGGATCGTGAGTAACCGACTTATCAAATGGGTTGCACTTTTCTTTGATGCCACTTAAAAATGTCAGCTCAGGCAGAACTCCACGGTGCCGAAATCTCCCAGGTTATTTGGAACTTTTGTCTTGCGTTTTTCCATGCTGACACCAAAGCAGCCCCATCCCAAGGTGAACACCGACATGGCAATGAACTCGTCGCGGTTCATGCCGCCCGCGATGGCATCCAATTGCGCATCACTGAGCAAGGGTGTAGCCGCATCCCGGGCCTCCTGCTCGAAATGCGCAACGAGCTCGCTGTGGGTCACGGTGATGCCGCTTTGTGCAGCAGCCTGTGCAATGATCGCTGCGATGTGGGCGGCATCGTCTGCCGCCTGGACTTGGGCTAGCAAAGTGCTGTTCTTGCGCATCAGGTCTTGCAGTTGAGTCAGAGTGGTTTCGGGGAGTGACATGACAATCTCCTTGAGTCAATGGGGTGTGGGGTTGGGTGAGTCTTTGTTTTCAGAGATGCGGAAATTGCCAGTGCCCCCAGAAATGGGATATGTGGCATTTCTGCATTCCTCAGCACTGCTTTTTGTCAAAGCCGATCTTGTCGCCCGCGGCATGGGCAATGCTGATGATGGCGCAGGCAATGCCTAGCGTCATCAGCGATGCCATGAGCATGGCGAATTGGTCGTTCGTTATGCCGCCAGCCACCGACTCCAATTGCCCATCGCTCAAGGACTGGTCCGCTACCGCTTGGCGGGCCTGCGAAAAATGGGTGTGCAGATCGGTCTCGCTGACGGCAATGCCCTGCCTGGCGGCCGCCTGAGCAATGGTGGCGGCAGCTTGTGCCGCATCATCGGTGGCTTGCACCTGGGCCAGCAAGGCCGTGTCTTGTGTCATGAGGGCTTGCAGGGCACTAAGGGTTGGGGCGGATAAAGACATGAGGTCCTCCTTGAGGGTTGATTGAATGTGACGGGGTGTTGGATCGTGAGTAACGGCTTGATCGAATGGGGTGCACTTTCTCGAGCCCTCCCAAAAAATCAACAGAATTTCTTCTCAAAAGTGCCCATCTTGTCTCCCGCAGCCTGTCCGATGCTGATGACCGCGCAGCCAAGGCCGAGCGTGATAACTGAGATCAAGGTCATCCGGGTGTTGTCATCCATCCCCGTGATCCGTCCGGGCATGTAATAGCCGCCGGCCACGGCTTCGAGTTGGCCATCGCTTAAAGCTTGAGAGGCCAGGGTTTGGGCGGCTTGCGCAAAATGGGCCGTCAGTTCGGAGGCATCAATGGCAAGGCCTTTTTGGGCAGCTGCCTGCGCAATCAGGGCTGCGGCCTGGGCGGTATCGCCTGCGGCTTGCACACGGGTCAAGAGTTCTTGGTCTTGGGCCATGAGGGATTTCAAGGATGTGAGGGCTTGTTCTGACAATGACATGAGGTGGGTCTTGGTTGGATGGGGTGAAACGAGAGGCTTGGGTATTTCAGGGCGGGCGATCAGCAATACTTTTTGGTGAAATTCATCATGTCTCCGGCTCTTTGACCAATGCTCACGATGGCGCAGCCCAATCCCAGCGTCATGATCGAGAGTGTGGTCATCCTCTCGTCGTCACTGCCAATCAAGGGCGATGGCATAAAGCCGCCTGCCACTGTGTCAAGTTGGCTGTCGCTCAGGGTCTGGCTGGTGAGGGCGGCAGAGACTTCTTGCAGATGGGTGGTCAGGTCGGCTTCATTCACGGGGATGCCGTTTTTTGTAGCGGCACCTGGGCCAGCAAGGCTTTGTCTTGAGTCATGAGGGCTTGCAGGGCGCTGAGGGTTGGGGCGGATAAAGACATGGGTGATTCCTTGTGGGTTGATTGAATTTGACGGGGTGGTGGGTAGTGAGTAACAGACCTGTCAAATAGGTTGCACTCCTTGCCGGTACGCTGCAAAAAATCAGGCTTATTGCAGTTTCTGTCGGGTTACGCGCTTCGCGCTAACCCGACCTGCAGCTCTGAATCAGCAGAATTTTTGGTCAAATCCAGCCGCGCTGCCTTTAACCGCCTGGGTGAAGCTGACCAGGGCGCAGCCGATACCGAAAGAAAGAATGGAGACCAGTACCATCTTCTCGGTGTCATTCATGCCCCCGGCCACAGCTTCGAGTTGGCTGTCGCTCAGGGCCTGGTTGGCAGCGGCTTTGGAGGCTTCCTCAAAGTGCTGAGTCAACTCAGCTTCATTGATTTCAATGCCATTTTTGGCAGCGGCTGCGGCAATGATGCTGGCCGCTTGTGCCGCATCGTCAGTGCCTTGCACCTGGGCCAGCAAGGTCTTATCTTGGGTCATGAGGGTTTGCAAGGCGCTGAGGGTTTGGGGGGATAAAGACATGGGGTTCTCCTTTTGGGTTGATTAAATTTGACGGGTGTCGGTGAGTGAGTAACAACCAGCCCGGATGGGTTGCACTTTTTTCAAAGTCTTCCAAAAAATTCAGCAATTCCTGCAATGTCCTGCGACAGAGTCCATGCGTGGCGGCTGTGAAGCTTGTGGGCATAGGGGCGATACCAAAACCGGGAGTCCCCATGGTGTTGGAGTGCTGCACAAGGCCTATAGAGCGTTGAGACTTCGGGTTGATCACCATCAAGTGGCGGTCAAAACCGATGCGTTATCGTCAGGAGATGATGGTGCAAGAGCCGTCTCAAACGCCGTTGTTTTGACAGTCGATGATTTCGGCTGGTAAGGTGTTGTTCAATCCCCGCCCCCTCTCATGATGGAAAACATAAGCACACTGGCCAAAATTTCACGTCCGGTTCTTTGCCGGGCTGTTCAAAGGGAGCGTTTGTTTTCCTTGCTTGACGCGGGTAGGGAGAAGCCTGTCACTTGGGTGTGTGCACCGGGGGGCTCTGGAAAATCCACCTTGGTGGCAAGCTATCTTCATACACGCCAACACCCTTGCATCTGGTTCAAATGTGATGAAGGTGATGCGGATCTGCCCAGCTTTTTCTATTTCATGGGGCTGGCAGCTCAAAACGCTGAACCCTACGGCAAGCCGCTGCCACTGCTGACCCCTGAGTACCTTGCCGGTATTGCGACCTTTACCCGGCGCTACTTTGAAGCCCTGTTCAGCCGCTTCACCACCATCGTCTTTGACAACTATCAGAATGTGCCTGCTGATGCGCCATTCCACGACATGCTTGCCACCGCTCTTGATGTCATACCTGACGGGGTTTGTGTTCTGGTGATCAGCCGGGATGAACCGCCCTCGGCATTGGCACGGCTGCGGGCACGGGACCACATCGGTCTGCTGGGCTATGCGGATATTCGTTTCACCCTCGACGAGTCACGGGAGCTGATTCTTGGACGTGTAGCGCAGCTTGATGGTGGCATCGTCAAGGCCTTGCATGAAAAGGCGGCAGGCTGGCCAGCGGGGATTGTTCTGATGCTTGAACGGGGGCGGCTGAATGGGCAGGAGATCGCTTCGGCCACGGATTGTGCAAGCGACAGAGTCTTCGATTATTTTGCCGGTGAAATACTGAGCAAGACCAGCCTTGAGTTTCAGGACTTCCTGCTCAAGACCGCTTTTTTGCCCATACTCACCGTGGCGTTGGCTGAAAAACTGACCGGTATCGGCCATACACAGCAGATGCTCGCAAGCTTGCACAGTCGCCATTTCTTTACGGAAAGGCTCTCGGACCACGACCCGCAGTACCAATACCATCCGCTGTTCAGGGATTTTCTGCTGAACCGGGCGCAGAACACCTATTGCAGCGCTGACCTAATCACGCTGCGGCGGGTTGCAGCAGGCCTTCTTGAACAAGTCGGTCGGATGGAGGATGCGGCACAACTGTATGCTGATGCGGGGGATCGGACGGGTCTGAGCCGGATGATTTCGGGGCATGCCCGTGAATTGCTGATTCAGGGAAGACGCAGAACACTGGAGGAGTGGTTGACCAGCCTGCCCGGTGGACTGTCCGATGATGAACCGTGGCTCTGGTATTGGTCTGGGTTGTGTGCGTTTCCGTTGGATATGCCTCGCACTCGTGGGTACCTGGAGCATGCCTTTGAACTGTTCGTTGTGTCTGATGACAGCGCAGGAATCTACCTTTCCTGGGCGGCCATTGTGGACAGTTACGCTTTTGGTCTTGACGAATGGCAAGCGCTTGATGAGTCGATCACCCGCTTTGAGGCATTGAGAGGTAGCCGGGCGACGTATCCTTCGCCAGAGATAGAGCTGATCGTGTCATCCCGGATGCTCATCGCGCTGACCCTGCGCAAGACCGACCAGCCGCAGAGGGTCCAGGAATGGATACTGCGTGTGGGTGCGCTTCTTGAGGGAAAACCGTCTTTTGATATCCAGATGGACACCCTGTTCTGCATGAGCGTCTATTACCTGTGGAAAGGGGAATACGACAAAAACTCTCTTTTGTTGGCGCGGGCGGATGCCGAGATTTGTCAGGGTCGGCCAGCGCACTTTGCCGTCATCCGCATCAAGCTGATGAAAGGTATCAACGACTGGATTACGGCCAACTATGACGCAGCCTTGCAAGCCCTCTCAGAAGGACTGAACATTTCCGCCGAAAGCGGGGTGCATGTCTTTGACTCTCTGTTGTGGGGGTTCCGGGTTGCTGCGGAAATGGCATCGGGCAACATGGAATTGGCGGCGAGCCTGTTGAAACAGCAGATGAGCACGCTGCTTGGCATGGAGAAAACACTCGACAGCTACTTTTACCACGTTAATGCCGCCTGGTTTTCGCTGCTTGTTGGTACACCGTTGCGCGCTGTCGAGCATCTGGATGTCATGGCCGTCAAGGCCCAGAGAATGGGGACACCCTATTATTGGGCACTCTGGCACATCGGCGTAGCCCTGACCGAGTTCATGCTTGATCACCGCGAAGAGGCCCAAAAACACATCCAGAACGCACTCCAGATCAGCCTGTCCATGAAGAGCCAGGTGATGGAGTGGTACAGCCTTCTGATCGCCGCCTGGATGGCGTTGCGTCAGAACAAGCAGGCTGAAGGCTTGCTGTTGCTGCACCGCAGCCTGTCACTTGGGCGGCGCTACGGCTATGTCCATCTGGAGTTCTATCTGCCCGATGTCATGCGCTTTCTGTTTGCCGTGGCGCTGGCAGAGGGGATTGAGCCGGAATACGTGAAAAGAACCATCAGGAAACTCCGGCTGACTCCGCCGCAACCCCCAGACGATGCGGCTTCGGCAGGCTACCTGGAGAAGTGGCCGTATCCGATAAAAATCTACACCTTGGGCAGGTTCGAGATCGTCCGGGCTGATGAACCGCTGTATTGCACCGGCAAGGAGCAGAAAAAGCCATTGGAATTACTCAAGGCGCTGATCGTCCGAGGTGGTCGTGACATCCCTGTGGAATGGCTGACCGATGCCCTTTGGCCTGATGCCGACGGTGACCATGCCCTCAAATCGTTTGAGAGCACTTTGAGCCGCCTGCGCAAACTGCTCGGCGACGAGACCTCCATCACCTGCCGGGCGCGACAGGTCACCATCAATCCGTTGCGTTGCTGGGTGGATATGCTGGCTCTGAATCATCTCTTTGAGGAGATCGGGCAGCTTGCACCCGAACGCAGCGTGCTGCTTTGCGAAAAAGCGTTGGCGCTCAATAAGGGTCACTTTCTTCCTGCAGACAGCGCCCACGCCTTTGTCATGAACAGCCGAGAAACCATCAGAAGCAAACTGCTGCGCATCATTCTTGCTGCGGGTCAGCATTGCGAGCAGAACGGGGCGTGGCAGCAGGCCGCCGATTTTTATGCCAAAGGCATCGAGACGGACCATTTGGCCGAAGAGGTGTATCGCAGTCTCATGCTCTGTCAGCGCAAGCTTGGCAATCACGCCGCTGTCGCCAAAACCTTTCACCGCTGCCGCAGTCTGCTTCAGTCTGAGCTGAGCATAGAGCCATCCCCTGAAACCACCGCTGTTTACACCGCCATGGTTGGCAAACAGTGATACCCGGCCCCCTGTGATCGTTTTGGAATGCCAAAAACCTTTTGAAATGCGCCAATCTGTGGGTCATCTGTGGGTTGTCGCTTGCCAGAATGTGCGGGTGTTCGACACATTTGCTTGAACACATTCACAAGGAGGTTTAACCATGTCAGACATCATGAGCATCGTCAAGGCAACTCTTCCCCTCATGCAACTCGCTGAGATTACCGACGAGCTGAAGAAACTTTCACCCCCTTCAGCCGCGAACGAAACCTGGTTGGACGCTGTCATTACCTTCAGCTTCTCCCAAAGCGCTGGCGGTGCCAATCTGGAAGGCTGGATCACGTACTACGACGGCACCAAAGTTCATATCCAGTTGGGAAAGGTCAGTTCGCAAGTCGGCACAGTCGCTGGTGCTGCGGCCATCCCATGGGTGCGGGTCAAGCCTGCCAAGGACTATTGCGGCGCAGGGACTCTGAATTTGCACGGCGCATGGTTCTCTGCATCGCTTTGCCTGAAAACATCTCGTGGAGAGGACTTCATCAACCCCAGCACTCTGAGCTCCGCCTGTGCCGGACTGGGTGATTTCCTCTTGGACGCAGCGGTCACGTATACCTTGGAGCAGTAATCTTTTGGAGCGGCTGCGCCTTACCCGACAGGCTCAAAAGTTGGGTTTATCGGTAAAGCTGTCCTTGCAGTTGTTCCGGTTGCCTTTGGCATCCTGAACAATGCTGGCCACCATGCAGCCAATGCCAAAGGTGATGAAGGACACCACGATCAGGCTTTCTTGTTTTGACCAGCCCCCGGCCACGGCTTCGAGTTGGCTGTCGCTCAGGGCCTGGTCTTTGGCTGCGGCTGAGGCCTGTTCAAAATGGGCTGCCAGTTCGGCTGCACTGACGGAGATACCGTGTTCTGCGGCGGCCTTGGCAATCAGGGCGGCAGCTTGAGTGGCATCGTCGGTGGCCTGCACCTGCGCCAGCAGGTCGCTGTTTTGCGACATCATCTGGTGCAATTCGGTGAGGGTTTTTTCGGATAAAGACATGTGAGTTTTCCTTTGACGTTGATGGTGTGTGACGGGTGTCAGAGAGTGAGTAACAAGCGGATCGAATGGGTTGCACTCTTTTTCGATCCGCCTCAAAAATCTCAGCAGAATTTTTTGTCAAGGTACCTGGCGGTGCCATCGGCGTGTTTCCCGCCAGCAGCTTGACCGATACTGATCAGGGCGCAGCCGATGCCCAGCGTGAAGACCGAGAGCAAGGCCATGCGGCCGTCATCATTGAGGCCACCGGCCACGGCTTCGAGTTGGCTGTCACTCAGGGCCTGGCTGGCCGCAGTTTGGGAGGCTTCTTCAAAGTGTTTGGCGATGTCGGCTTCAAGGGCTTGGATGCCGTTTTTGGCCGCTGCATCCGCCATGATGGCGGCGGCTTCGGCGGCATCGTCTGCGGTTTGCAGCTGTGCCAGCAAGGCTTTGTCTTGTGCCGTGAGGGCTTGGAGGGCGTGGAGGGTTTGGGGTGTCAGGGTCATGGTGAGTTCAGTCTCTGGGTGTAGGGAATTGGGGGGGGCAGGTGCCGTCGATGCTCAGCAAAACTTTTTTGCCGGACGACCTTCGAGAGAAAATTTGGCCCCAGCCGCCTGCGCAATGCTGATAATCCCGCAGCCGATGCCAAGCCCAAGAATCGAGAGTGCGATCATCCAATCGTCATCAACCGAACCACCGGCCACAGCGTCCAATTGCTTGTCACTCAGGGCCTGGTTGGTTGTAGCTTTGAAGGCCTCTTCAAAGTGCTGGGTGATATCGGCCTGGGTGGCTTCAATGCCATTTTGGGCAGCGGCTGCGGCAATGATGTTTGCGGCTTGAGCAGCATCGTTGGTGGCTTGCACCTGGGCCAGCAATTCCTTGTTTTGCGTCATGAGTTCTTGCAGGGCGCTGAGGGCTTGGTCAGATAGAGACATGGGTGTTCCTTCGGATTGAAAATGAATGGATCAAGGGCTGCAATCTCTGCCCTCTTGCTGCTTGAGTAACAGGCTGGCGCAAAAGGTTGCAAACCCAGGCCGCTTGTTTTTCAGGCGGCCCTCACGCCCCCGACACGCTGAACTCGCCCACTGTGGTTTCGGCGTAGTAGTCCGTTCCCGCCAGCCTGGCAAACAAGTCCGAGTCACCACCGCCCAGCGCACAGGGGGCCAGTTGCAAGGCGGTGGCCACCAGGTAGAGCTGCTGGTACAGCGCCCCCACGTCTTTCAGGATCAGCGCGTAGGCGATGGACTGGTATTTCCAGCTCGTGCGCTGGAACCGGGCGGCCATGGAAATCAGTACATCCGGTGGTTGCGCCGTGCCGCTGGCCTGGCAGGCAGCTTGCAGCATGCGCTGATGATCGGGGCCCAGTTCGGCCAAGTGTTCGAGTGCGTGGGCCAGCGGGTCGTAGTGGTAGAAGCCAGGGGCCAAACCTTGGCAGCGAGTGACGGTCAAGTACAGCTCCAGCGCGTGCATCGCCCCACCGCTGGCGCAGGGGCGTTTGGACGCCGCATAGGCCTGGGTCTGCGCCGGGTTGGGCTCATGGAGGGTTTTGATGCGTGCCGCGTGGTACAGCAGCGCACTGAGTTGCGCCACCCGCAAGGGTGTTGCGCCCGCCTGGGGGTGCGAGCGACGGGCTTCAATGACTTCGATGAATGGCCTGTCCAGGGATTCTTTCGGTGGTTCCAGCGTGATGCGGCGCGTTGACATGGGCGGCTTCACAGCGGGCAATGGGCGCAGGCGTGTGGCAAATCGACTACTGGCCCCCATGGGCGCGTCATGGCGGCCGGCGCGGCTGCGGCTGTGGAACAGCAAGTCGTGGAACTCCCATTGCTGCAGGGCTGCGTCGGTGTCCTCGGGCAGGTTTCCATCCGCATCCACCGCCAATGCGGCGTGGGCGTTGTGCAGCAGGGTGATGAAGGCCGCCACCGTCGGCTCGTCCAGGTCAGGCTGCAAGGCCACCAGTTCTGCGGCGGTGCGGGCCTGGCTCAGCAGCGCCACCAGGCTGGCGGCGCGGGCATCATGCAGCACCAGCCGGGCGTGACCCAGCGGACACTCCAGAACCGTGTCGCTACCCTCGCGGCGCAGGCAGGCGAAGCGCGAGAGCTGGTAGCGCTGCGTGGCCTCTACCGGCGCAAACTGGAACGCCGCCGCCAGTGGCTCCAGGGTCGCCAACGGCTGCCCTTGGTACGCTACGGTGTAGCGCAGCAGGGCTTTGTTGACGGCCAGTGTCAGCAGGTAATACAGCCGGGCCAAATCGGCCTCAGGTGCGTGGTGCAGTGCGGCTTCACACAGCTCACTGGCGTTCAGAGCGCCGCTATGGAGCAGGGCCACGAGATGGCGCTGGGCCGCATCGGGCTGGTGCAGACGCAGGGCATGGCGGGCATAGGCGTGCAGCACCAGATCGTCGCCATTGGTGTTGACGCTGACGCTGCTGGCCCAGGACAGGCCGTAGGATGGGGTGGGGAGGGTCAAAAGTTCACCAAATGCGCTGTTTTTATATGCAAAATTTGCCTCTAGAGCTTATGTATAAAGCGCAAGCAGCTATTCTTTTTGAATCAATCATTCGCGCCTTCCGACGTTCCTGCGACAGCCGGACAAGATCAGCATGGATGTCCAGTGCATGGGTAGGAGCGGTGGAAGCCGCGATGGGGTTCCTGCTTTCAAAAAAACACCGGAATCGGGTTGAGCTCTTCTTCACGCAGCGGGCGTTGCAGCCAGCCCATCTTGACCGGCACGTCGTACAGCCGCCCTGGCGCAAAGCGGGCCCAGAAGTGCCGCAGGCCCGGCACGATGACCTTGACCACGGGCAACTGCACATCGGCGCGGGTTTGGTCCAGCACCAGCAGCTCCAGGCCTTTTTGCTCCACGATGCGCTGGCAGAGCTTGATGTCTTCCAGCAGGTCGCCGCTGTGGCGTGGGGGGAAATCGCTGCGCTGTTTGGGTGGAACACGCTCGTCTGCCGCCAGGTAAGGCTGCTTGTCTCGTGTGGCCTGGGTCAGCCAGGTCAGGGTTTCGTGATCGTGGATGCTGAGTTCGCCACTGCCGCCGCTGTAGGCCAGGCCCAGCATCTGGTTCAGCTCGGCGAAGGCGCGTTGCAAGGCGATGCGGGCATCCAGATGGCAGCCCAGACCCAGCAGGATGTGCTCGGGGGCACCGGTGGACAGGCGCGACAGGGCCACAAAGGTGGGAATGCCCAGGTCACTGGTGATGTCCAGCGCCCACAGCTCGCGCCCAATGGACTGGTGCTGCGCTTGCAAGTCCAGCAGATGGGTTTCGCCAAAACTCTCCACCACCACACCGGGCTTTTTCAGGCGGTTGTACCACCACAGCGCCACCGCGTCACGCTCCACCAGCTCCAGAAAACCTTGCAGCACCGCTTCTTCCAGATGGTTGCCAGCGGCATTGCCGTTGGAGCAGGTACGGGCATAGCTGGTGCGACAACCCGCCGCAGCCGGGGCGGCGTGGTACAGGAGCTGGGTTGGCAGGTATTTGTGGCGCTGCTCGGTCGGTGACCAGACCGGTGACCAGTCGATGCGGGCATCGTCTTCCAGCGGCTCAGGCACGCCGTTGAAGCGCGATTGGCGCGCGTTCCACTGCTCGCGCTGGGTGTATTGCTGGGCGCTGTAGCCCATCACCGCGTTGGGGTGAATTGCATCAGCACCCAGCTCGCGGTAGCTGGCGCTGCGGCGCAGCTCGGTACCGGTGTATTCACCCGAATAGCGCTCAAGGGCTTCGCACAGGGCACTCACCTTGGCCTGGGTGTGGGTCATGCCTTTGCCGCTGCTGGCGTTGCGCAGGCTGTGCTTGAGCGAGGCCAAGCGCTCGATCCTGAAAGCCGGGTTATGGCCGGCCACAACCACCGGGGCCATGCCATTCATGCGGTGCACGGCGGTGAGTTCGGTGACCACGCCGGTGATGGGGCTCACCAGGTGCTGGTAGCGTTTGAGCGTTTGCTCGGGCGCGGTGGCCCGGTGACCGCCGTCATGGGCAAACGTCACCGGGCGCGACACCAGTTGCAGCGGTGTTTGAACTGGCTGTGGCGGTGTGCCGCAGGCCGGGCAATGCGGGATGCGGCTCAGCTCGTGCACCTGGGTTTGGAGCGTGCGGCTGTCCTGGCTCAGCACCCGGCCCTGCAAGCCGCTGTCAACCCCGGCCAGGTGTTTGGCCACCGCCAAGGCCGCCAATTGGCAGGCCATGGCCAGGCTGGCCGGGTTGCTTGCCACGGCCAGCGGCAGCGGATCGGTCAGCCCCAGGCGGTCGGCCACAAACCGGCTGGCGATCTGGTTGCGGTCCAGGGAGCAGCAGCCAGGGACGCTGGGCTTGCAGTGCGGCGGCGTTGTGGTGGGCCAGATCGGTGCGCAGGTAGTCGTCGGTGAGCAGCACCTCCAGGTCGGCGTGTGCGTCCTGCGTCAACTGCACGCCTTGCGCCTGCAAGGCCTGGCACATGGGGCGGCTGTCCACCTGGCCCACGGCGCACACCCGCACCCGCTTGCTGCGCAAGGCTTGCATGGCGGCTTCTGGCGCACAGCCTTGGCCGTGCCAGAAGGCCGCGGTGGCAGGGTCAATGTGGGGCGTGGCTTCGGCAAGGTGGCCGTTTTTCTCCAGCAGCATCAGGGCGTAATAGACCTGCGCGGCATCCGCCTGCGGGGCCAGCGCGGCCACGATGTCGTCAGCACTGCGTTGCCCGTCCAGCAGCGGCACCAGTTGTTCATAAATTGGGCCATGCAAGGCGGTTGCAGCGTCTTCCGACAGCAGCAGCACGCCTTCACCCGGTATGCAGCTCACCCGCAGGTGGGCTTTGAAGGTGGGGTTTTGGATCACTTTATATAAAAAATTGGCCTCTGGCGCTTATGGATAATGCGCAAGTAGCTCTCATATATGTAGCGTTGTCAATTCCGGCTTGGGTCTGACCAGCGCACGTGGTAGGGGTCTTTGCTGGGGTCACTCAGGGTGCACAGGCAAATGCCGCCGCTGACGCGATCCAGGCTGTCGTCTGACAGCTCGGTCGGCTTTGGGGGCAACACCAGGTGGTACAGCTTGTCGGTGTTTTCCAGTACCTTGACCGTCAGGCCTGCGGGCAGCTCCAGCCCTTCGGCCTTGAGCGTCGCCATAGGGTCGGCCAACAACTGCTGTTTGAAAGCCTCGTCGGCCCAGGCTTTGGCGACGAGTTGGCTCATTTTTTGGGTAGGGTCGTTGGGATTCATGGGCGTGTCCTTTGGAGACCCAGTCAGGGATTGACCGGGTGCGCAGGGTGAGTAACCCAAACGCAAAAAAGGTTCCAGAATTTGACCTTACAAGCCTGCAGCCCTCGTATAAACTGCGCAAGAAGCTACAAAAACAATAGCTCAGTAATACGCCCCCGCCGCCCGGGCGGCAGCCTCGTAGACCTTGGGCAGGCGGTAGCCGCGGTTTTCCAGTTTGTCGGCGTGCATGGCCACCACAAAGGCTTGGCCCTCTTTGACCGGCAAGTCCTGCGGTGATTTGCCTTGCAGCAAGGCCACCGTCAGGCGTGCGGCGGACTGCCCTTGCTCTTGGGGTGAAGAAGAAATCGCCAGTGCGCCCCCATCGGCCACAAAGCCGTTCTTGGCGGCTACCGGCAAGGCGTTGCTGTGGGCTTCAGTCCAGCTCATGAGTTCTGCCGGGGGCAC
>VIKI01000061.1:4500-25645 GCA_008080595.1 Comamonadaceae bacterium | reverse complement strand
CCTGCCACTGGGCCAGGTCGGCGGCCTCCTGACACGGCTGCAAGGTGTGGGGTGACCAGTCGTGCTGGCTGACTTGCCGGGCCTCGGCCTTGGACACGCCACCGGCATCCCCCAGGCAGGCGATAGTGAGTGGCTTGCCACGGCCCAGGTCGTTCATGGCCTCGTGCAGGGCCACCAGCGGCACGCGCTCCAGAATGCCGGTGGTGTTGCTGGAACTGTCAAAGCCATGATCCGCGCGCCGCCCGTCAATGCCGGCAAACACAATCTTCAGATCCGGTCGATTGAGCAGCGAGGGGGTGACCAGCTCAACCGCCAGGTCGTCAAACACCACCAGCACATCGGGCTCAAAGGCCTCGACCGCACGCAGCGCCGAGGCGGCGGCGGTGGCCTTGTGTTGGGCGTTGGGTGCCCCTAGCAGGCCCAGGTAGTGCATGCGCAGTTGCACCGAGCGCGGGTAAGCTTTGAGCACACTCAGGTAGCTGGTGTTGAGGCCCTTGACCCAGTTGTAGTTTTCGTCATAACTGTGTACCACCAGCACCCTCGGGTTGGTCAGGTTGTAGTAGACCGACAGCAATAGCGACAGCAGCAAAAAGGCGCTGATCAGCAGCGCTTTGGAGGCTTTTTTCATATCAAGTCCAGCGCGTCCCAGAAAGGGATGGAGACAAATACCGCCACCACGCGCAAGGCGCAAGAGGCCAGGTTGAACTTCAGAAACAGCGGCTCGTTGAACCCGGTGGCGATGCCGCTGACCGAGCGCAACTGGCTGTAGGCACTGCTTTGGTAGGGCAGAAACCACAGGTCGGAAAACATGGCGGCCAGAAAGCCGATCAGCCAGGGGTTGATGCCGGTGGCCTCGGCAATCGGCATGAACAAAATGGCCGACACCACCATGCCCGCCGTGATCGGCAGCGCCAGGCGAATGACCAGCACCACTGCCAGCTCCAGCAACACCAGGCGGGTGATGTCATGCTGCAACAAGGCGGCCAGGCTGTCCATCCACGGCGTGAGCTGCTCTACCAGGTGCAGGTGATCCATGGTGCCGGTGAGACCTTGCAGTGACAGCAGGAAAAACACCATCGGCCAGTCGACAAAGTTCTGAAAACTTTTTTTGCTGACCAGGCCGTAAAACAGCAAGGCCACCAACACAAAGCCCGCCACCCAGGGCAAGGAGATGTGGTGCCAGGTGACCCCGGTGGCCCCGAGCAGGAACACCCCTAGCGCACCCAGCACAAACTGCTCGTCACGGCTCAAAGCGCCCAGCAGCTGGAGCTGCTGACGCACCTGCGCTTTGGACGCGGGCAGCGCATGGCCGGGGCCAAAAAACACCCGATCCAGCACAAAGTGCCCCAGCGTGACCACCAGCGCACAGACGATGGCCGCCAGGAACCAGAAGAAGCCCTGAAACTCCTCTTGCAACTGCGCCGGCAGCATGGCAAACACAATCAAATTGGCGCTTTTGCTGGTGAGGAACATGGGCGACATGTTCATCGAGCCCGCCAGCGTGGCAGCGGCCAGCCGGGTGTGATCCAGACCACCGGGTTTGACGCCGTCAGCACTGCAAAAATCACGGTACAGCGGGGCCAGCAGGCTCAGACGTGCATTGCCAGAAGGCATGATGGGCGACAGGGCGTAGCCCGAGGCCACCAGCGCAAAGCCGTGCCAGAACGGGGTGTCAGGCAGGTGCAGGCGCATCCACAGAATGAAGCGGTACGACAGACCCGAGGCCACCAGCACGCCGCCCAGCACATAGACCCCGACAAACAGGATCAGTCCGCTGGAGGCAAAGCCTGAGAGCACCACCTTGGCCGGGGCCAGATCCACCAGCAGCATGGCCGTCATGGCAAACAGCGGTGGAACAAATTCGTCAACGATGGAGAACATCCACATCGACACCGTGGCCGCCAGAATGGCCACAAACAGCGTGTTCTGAATCGCCCAGTCTTGCCACAGGCCAGCAGCCAGCAGCAGCGCAGGCCACAGCAGGGTGCAGGCCCAGCCCCATAGCTCACGCGGTGGTGTGGCCGCAGGCCCCCGGGCGGGCTTGACCGGCACCACTGGCGGGGTGACACCGCCAACACTGCACAACAGCACCTCCTGGGCTTTTTTGGCCAGCTCAGGGGCCTCACCGAGCAGCTCCTGCAAAGCCCGTCGGGGCAGGGCGATCAGGCAGCAGTCCGTCACCGCAACCGCGCTGCGGCAATACTGGGCTTGCCCGGTCAGCGCTTCTTCTCCCACCGACAGGGCCGGGCCACGCGCCTCATCGCCGAAAGACCGCAGCGCCAGCGAGCCTCGCAGCACCAGCTGCAGCTCAGTGGCCGGAGCCCCCGAGCTGGCCACGCTTTGCCCGGCCACCACATGCACCACCCGGGCCGCGCCCAGCAAACGGGCGTGGGCACGCCCAGAGAGGTCGGCAAACAAGGGGTCGTGTAACAGTCGATCAGCAATCTCTGCAACAGAGGGTTCCATGAGCATGGTCAGTATGGGCTCCACATAGCGCCGCATTCAGGGTTTGCTGAACCACTGGCGAAGCACCCAATCACGTGTCTGTTGATCTTGTCCACTGGGTGGCCGCAGAAAGAGGTTGACGCCATCATTGGAAGGTGTCCGGTTGATCAGGTTGATGGTGTAAGTTGCCCCGCCAACAACATCAGCCAGTTGGGCTTCGGTCAGCGTGGTTTCGGATGTGGGTTGTGGTTTGAGTTTGGGGTCTGAAGTTTTCATGGGTTTCTCCTATTTCAGGGTTTCAAATTGGCCATTGCGCACCACCTTCAGGCCAATCGGTTTGTCAGGAATGTCGCCCTTGTCGTCAAAGCTGAATTCCCCGGTGGCTCCATGCCAGCCGCGTGTGGCGTGTAAGGCTTTGGCAATCTGCTCGGGGGAGGTGCTGTTGGCTTGCTGGATGGCCTGGGCAATCAGGTGCACCGCGTCGTAACCGCGGGCATGGTTGGTGCGTGGCTGTGTCTTGTATTTTTGGGTGAACAAGGCATGGAAGCGGCTGTAGGCCGGTCGGCTGGGGTCATGCACAAAGGTTTCGGGCAGCACCACACCTTCGGCTGCGGCCCCTGCGGCGGTGATGAATTGAGCGGTGTCAAGCCCGTCGCCGCTGATGATGGGGGCGGTAAAGCCCATCTTGCGGGCCTGGGCCACAAAGGCTGCGCCCTCGGGCATGCTGCCCGCCAGAAACAGCGCATCAAAGCGGTACAGATCGTTCCAGTTCTGGATGGTGCTGCTGAAGTCTTGTGCGCCTTTGGCGAAGGAGCGCCGGTCGACCACCGTCAGCCCCAGGTCTTTGGCGTGTTGCTCAAAGTAATTGGCCATGTCCTGGCTGGCCTTGGCTTTGACGTAAAAGATGGCGACGCGCCGGTAGCCTTGCTGCGCCATGTAGTTGGCCATCTGGATGCCCATGCTGCGGTTGCTGGGTGCGGTGCGAAACACCAGGTCGTAGCCTTGGTCATGGAGCTGGTAGCTGGATGCGCCAGGGGTCAGGTAGACCAGGCCCGCCGCCTGGTAAGTGGCCGCCGCAGGCAGCGCCACATAGGAATTTTGATGGCCGATCACCGCCACCATGTCAGGGGTTTCGGCAAACTGCTGGGCGATTTTTCGGCCTTTGGCCAGGGACGATTCATCGTCTTCCTTGATGACCCGGAGCTTGCGGTTCAGCACACCACCGCTGGCGTTGATTTCGTCCATGGCCAGCGCAATACCGTCCCACAACTGCCCCTTGGCACTGTCCCATGCCCAGGCCGCACCAATGACGATGTCACCGGTGGCGTTTTGGGCCCGCAGGGCACGGGCTTGCCTGGGGTTGTCTGCCGGGGCGCAGGCCACCAGTGACAGCATCCATGCGCCCAAAAATACCAATCGCCAAGTATTCACAACATTCTCCAAAACTAAACAATTTGCCGACGCACCAGGTCAGCGAACAAGCCGTTGCAACTCATCAACTCGTCATAGCTGCCGGTTTGCACCAGCTGGCCTTGGTCGAGCACAAATATCCGGTCGGCATTCACGATGGTGCTCAAGCGGTGCGCAATCACGATGCGGGTGGCATGCAAGCGCTCCAGGCTGGTGCTGACCAGTTCCTGCGCCCGGTTGTCCAGAGCGCTGGTGGCCTCGTCAAAAAACAGGATGCGGGGTCGGCGGACGATGGCGCGGGCAATCAGCACGCGCTGGCGTTGCCCGCCTGAGAGCGTGCCGCCGCCGTCGCTGACCACGGTGTGCATGCCCATGGGCATGGCGCGAATGTCGTCGGCAATGCCGGCCTGGCTGGCGGCTTCCCAGGCATCGTCCAGCGTCAACGTGGCGGCCGAGCCGAGGATGTTGCTGAAGATGTCGCCCGACATCAGTTGGCCGTTTTGCAGCACTACGCCCAATTGGCGGCGCAGTGCACCAATGTCCAGGCCAGACATGTCTTGCTGGTCGTAGTAGATGGCCCCCGAGCTGGCCTGCTCAAACCCCAGCAACAAGCGCAGCAGGGTGGATTTGCCCGAGCCGGATGCCCCCACAATAGCCACGAATTCACCGGCCTTGATGTGCATCGACAGGTCTTTGAGAATGGCAGGGCCATCTGCGCTGTAGCTGAATGACAGATGGGCGATTTCGATGTCACCCGCCAGTGTGCCGGGGTGGGCTTTGTCGCCGGTAACCTCTGGCAGTGCCTGCAGAATCGGCTTGGAGCGCTCGTACATCGGAATGATGTCCAGCACCGCCGTGATGGCGGCGGTGGTCCCCAGCATGGCCCCCAGAAAGCCGCCAAACGCGGCATTGAAGGCCAGGAACGCACCGGTGGAAAAGTTGGCTTTGTCACCCAGGTAAAACGCCACCACGCCAAAAATGCAGAGGTCGGCAGCCACCCGAAATACCGCATTGAACACGCCCAGCGCGTTGCGCACCATGGTGGCTTTGAACTGGTGTTCCTGCTGGCTGGCAAACAACATGGCCCAGTTGTAGAAGGCGCGGCCCTCAGCCCCGGTGGTGCGCAATTTGGCAATGCCGCCCAGCAGTTGGAACAACAAGCCGGAAATGCGGCCCTCAATGTCGGCCAGTTTGCGCTCATGGCGCAGGCGGATCAGGCTGGTGCTGGTGGTAAAGGCAATGGCCACGGCCACCAGGGCCAGGGCCAGTAGCGCCAGGTTCAGGTTGTAGTAGAACAGCAGCCCGAGGTTGAAGATGGAAAACACCGTTGACATCAGTGTGTGCATGACGTTGCCCGACAGCATCTGGCGAATGGCATTGATGCCATTGGCCCGCACGGCCAGGTCGCCCGCTGAGTAGCGGCGAAAGAACGCGGTGGGCAGACTCAGCAGGCGATCCCACACGGCCGCCTGAATGGTGTAGTCCATCTTGCCTTCGGCTCGCAGCATGGCCACACCCCGGGCGACCTCGAACATGGCCGTGGCCAACAAGCCCGCCACCAGGGCCATGCTGAGTTGCAGCAACTGGCTGCGGTCAGAGGCGGGAATCACCACGTCAAACAGCATGCCGGTGGCCATCGGGGTCACCATGCCGAGCAAGCCCACCGCAGCGCCTACCGCCAAGGCGGTGCTGTAGTCGCGCAGGCAGCCCTGGCTACCAAAGCGAATCATCTCCCACAGGCTGATGGCCGTGCCCGCAAACGAGCGGTAAAACGCGAATGCAAAGGGCTGCAAGCCCGCCGCAATGTCTGCCGTGACCCGCGTGACGGTGCCGCGCTCTGGGTCGTGTAATTCGTAACCCTTGGTGCCCTGAATCAGCGCCACCGGGCGCTGTCCGTCTTCGAGCGTGCCCAGCAGATGGCCCTGGTCTTGCGTCCACCAGTCTCCCTTCAGGGCGACCTGGCGTTTGCGCACGCGCGAGGCATCGGCAATGTCCGCCAGCAAGTCCCGCTTGACTGCGCTTGGCGCATCAACAGGTGTGGGCGCAATGAACTCCATGGCACTGGCTTTGCCAAGCACCTGGCACGCCGCCAACAAGGCCGAACCGTGGCTGGCCAGCGCCACGCTGGGGCTGGCATAGGGGTCAAGAATGCCAGACAGGCGCTGCATGGCGGCCTGGATGTTTTGCTGTTCACGGGCCTCTTTGTGGCGCATGCGCTGCTGCTGTGCAGCTTGCGCGGCATGGTGCTGCTCAATCAGCCGGGCCAGCAGTGTGGCATGCAGCGCGTCAATGTCGTCCCAGCTGGATGCGGCTTGCAGCAGACTGCGATTGGCCTTGGCTTGTAAGGGGCCATCGGCGCAGGTGCTGAGTTGCCCCAACCAGTGATTCAGCCAGTTCGCCCCTTGTTGCAGATGCTGCTCATGCTGGTGCATTTGCGCCATCAGCCGGGTGCGTGACAAGGCCAGCAAGCGGGTGTCTGGCAAGCCCACAGCGACCAGACCCCAATCTCCACTGCTGGCTTCTGGCAGGCCGAGCAGCAAGGCATCGGCCTCCAGCCGAAACAAGGGGTGCAGTGCGCCGCTGGGCTGGCCGCCTTCCATGCGGGTCAGAAACACATCGACCTTGCCGTGGTCGAGCAGCCAGAGGCGATCCGCGCCATGGAGCCACAGGGGGTGACCGGTACGCGCCTGGCAGGCCTGGCCTTCGGTCTGAAAAACGCTGTGCAGGGTTTCGGTGAGTTGTTGTGGCATGGTCACGCGGCTTTCATCAGGGTGGCGTACAGGCCATCGGTGTCGCGCATGTCTTCATGGCTGCCGCGCTGCACCACTTTGCCTTTGTCGAGCACGATGATTTCGTCGCAGTCGCGGATCGTGCTCAGGCGATGCGCCACGATCAGGCAGGTGCAACCACGGCGGCGCAGGTTGTCATCGACCTGCATTTCGGTGATCGGATCGAGTGCGCTGGTAGCCTCGTCCAGCACCAGAATGCGCGGGTTGATGGCCAGGGCGCGGGCGATCTCAATGCGTTGCTTCTGGCCACCGCTGAAATTGCCGCCTCCCTCTTGCACCGTGCTGTCATAGGCCCCCGGCCGTGTGGCAATGGCCTCGTGGATGCAGGCATCTTTGGCGGCTTGTACCACTTGGGCTTCCGGCAGGGTGGCATCCCACATGCTCAGGTTGTCGCGCAGGCTGCCCTCAAACAGGGTGATCTCCTGGCTCACCATGGCCAGGGATTGCAGCAAGACCCGGCGATCCACCGCGTTGCGAGGCTGGCCATCCAACAAAATTTCGCCAGACCAGGGCTCATGCAAGCCGGCCACGAGTTTGGAGATGGTGGACTTGCCACAGCCCGAAGAGCCCACCAGGGCAACACGCTCACCGGGTTTGAGCACCAGGTTGAAGTTCTCGATCAACGGGGCTTCGAGCTTGCTGTAGCCAAAGGTCACGTTGCGCAGTTCCACATGCCCTTGCAGTTGCGGGGCGGGTGACGGGCCGGGGGCTCTGGCCTGGGCAGCGGTATCAAGCCGTGGGTCGCTGCGGTAGTGCAAGACATCGTCCAGGCGGTTCATGTCGCCCTGCACTTCCTGAATTTTCTTGCCCATCGACACCAGTTGGTTGATCGGGTCAATGAAGCTGGCCATCAGGCTCTGGAACGCCACCAGCATGCCCATGGTCAGGGCTCCGTCCATCACCCGCAAGCCGCCCAGTGACAGGATCAATGTGGTGTTAAGCGCGGTCAGCAACGGCGGCACGGTCATCATGGCCACGCCGACTGAGCCGGCGCGTTGCTGGCCGTTCATCACCTTGGTCTGGTAGCCCGACCATTTGGTGAAAAAGTCAGCCTCCATGCCCGAGGCTTTGATGCTTTCCATCATCTGCAAACCGTTCATCGAGGTGCCCAGCAACTTGCCACTGTCATTGGCCAGCTTTTGGGTGATGTCCACCGTTTTGCGTGTCATCAGCCGCAGAAACACGATGTTGAGTGCGGCAATGGTGATGCCCACCAGGGTCAGCACCAGGTCGTAAGACAGCATCAGTGCGGCATAAAAAATCACCATCACGACGTTGAGCACGGTGGTGGCCAGGTCGCCGGTCAGCAGCTCGGCCACGCGGTTGTTGATGCCGACCCGTGAGCTGATGTCACCGGGTGAGCGCTGGCTGTAAAACAGCACCGGCAGGCGCAACACATGCCACAGGAATTTGCTGGAGGTCGACAGCGCCAGCTTGGTCTGAAAGCGGGTCAGGTAGTAGCTTTGCAGCCAGGTCAACACCCCGCGCACGATGGCGGTGAACAGCATGCCGAGCAGCACCGGTTTGATCCAGGAGTCCATGCGCCCGATCAAATACTCGTCAATGAAAGTTTTGGTGAACACTGGCAGCACCAGGCCGGGGATGACCAGCGCCAGCCCGGCCAGGATCAAATAGGCCAAGGCGGGCTCTGACAGGGGCAGGCGTGATTTCAGGCTGGCCAGCATGCTGCGCGGCTGGCCGCTGGGCTGGAAGTCGGGGCCGGGTTCGATCGCCAGTACGACCCCGGTGAAAGACTGGTCAAACTCTTCTTCGGTCACGGTGCGGGGGCCGCTGGCCGGGTCGTTGAGGAAGACCCGGCCGCCTTTGAAGCCTTCAACCACCAGAAAGTGGTTGAAATTCCAGAACACGATGACCGGCAGGGTCATGGCTTTCAGGTCGCCCGGCTCCTTGCGGTAACCCTTGGCGGTAAAGCCATAGGTGCGGGCGGCTTTCACCACGTTGCTGGCTTTGCTGCCATCACGCGAGACGCCGCAGCTCTCGCGCAGTTCTTCCAGCGTGACAAACTTGCCGTGGTAACCCATGAGGATCGCCAGGGCGGCGGCACCACACTCGACCGCCTCCATTTGCAGAATGGTGGGGGTGCGCACACGGCGCTGATCAGGGGTCGCCCCTGGCATGCTGCGGCTCACGCTCAGAGCCCCAGCGTGGAGCGCAGCATCGGGATCACCAGGGTGATCGGGCGCTGTTGCCGCACGGTGATGGTGGCCGAGCACAGGGTGCCGCTCTCCACCTCAGTGTCCGGGCCACGGGGTGACGACCATTTGTAGCCACTGGGGGTGCTGGCGCTGGGAATCAGGTCGGCCAGCACGGCAATCGGGGCCGCGCCGGCGGCGAGTTGCTGTACCAGTTTGTCGTTGTTGAAGATGCGCATCATGCCCGGTGCGGTGGAGGGGAACTTGGCCACGGTCTTGACCTTGCCCAGCATGAAGCCAAACTCTTCGCCCTTGACCATCGAAGGCGCAATCTGGACATCCATGTTGGCCTTGATTTTTTTGCCATCGGTGGGTTGGACGTAGATGTGGGCTTCCAGATCGGACAGGTTGTCGCCGGTGCGCTCGATGCTCAGAATCGGCGCACCGGTGCTGACCATGGTGTTTTCTGATAACCGCACCTCCAGCACCCGACCGGTGTAGGGGCTGTAGACCTGCGAGGCCTCCTGAAAGCTGCGCATTTGCCCGGCCAGGCTGCGTGTGGCCTCGTTGATCTGGATGCTGATGGCCGTGAGTTCGTTGTCAATCTGCTTTTTGCTGTCCAGGCGGCGCACGTCGAGCTGGCGGATCTCGTTGCGATGAGTGTCAATTTCTTGTTGCACACTGGCGTATTCAAGCTTGGTGGACAGCAGGGTCTGGCGGGTGATCAGACCCTGATCAAGCAGCGTACTCTGGCTTTGAATTTTGGCCTCCAGCGCGGCCAGGCGCTCTTGGGCGGTGTGGATACGTGTGCTCAGGTTGCGCTGGCTGTCTTGCAAATAAATGGCCTGCTGGTCGGCGCTCAGGGCGTTGACTTTCTTCAGGCGTTCTTCTTGTTGCTTGAGTTCATGCAGCTTGGCCTCTACGCTGCGAATTTGCTCCAGCGCATCAAGCCGCTCAATGCGGGCAATCATCTGGCCTTCGCGCACCAGATCACCGACATCGACCGAGATGTCGGCCACCCGACCGCCCCCGTTGGCTACCACTTCGCTGACACCGCCGGGGCGGATCAAGATACAGCTGCCCGTGATGCGAGTCGGAATGCTGCCCCAGATGCCCCAGAGCAGGGCCATGAACAACAGGCCGCAGATCGCCAGCAGCGCGACCCAGCCCTTGGCCGAGGTCACCTGCATCAGCGCATCAAGCTGTTCGGGTGATGACAGCCGATCCAATGACACTTTGCGAAACAATTGATTTTTTTCTGACATGGCTGCTCAGTTCAGTGAGGGAGGGCTGACGAAAGTCTCAAACTCGATCGTCGGGGCTGGTGCATCCTGGTTCAGCAAAGCGCCGGTTTCAAAGCGCAGTTGCACCAGTGCGTTGGTTGCCGAGCTGGCTTTTGGTTTTTTCGTTTTTCACCGTGACCTGGTACAGCGCCACCGAGGCCTCGGATTCCTGCGCTTGGGCTGCGCTGCGGATCACCGCCTGCCAGGCCGCCTCAACCCCCAAATGGATGGATTGCTCCAGGCTGCGAAGCCCGATAGTGGCCTGGTCATAAGCGGCGGACTGCTGCGCATAGCGGCCTTTCGCGACATTGTTGTCCACCGGCCACTGGTAACTGATGCTGGTGCCGATGTTGGCCCGGGAGCGTTGTTGACTCAGGGCGCTGAGCATGCTACTGGCCGCATTGGCTTCCAGCAAGGTGGCGTAACCCACGCTCAGGTTCAGGTCAAGCTGCGGCTGCAAGGCACTCTGGGCCACGCTTTGCGACACCTTGGCGGCCTCTTGACGCAGCCGGGCTGCGGCCAGATCGGCGCGCTGTTGCAGCGCCAGATCAAGCAAGCGCTGCTGCACCGAATCGGTGGCCAGCAGTCCTTGCTGCAGGGGGGGGAAATCATCCAACGGCTCCAACTCGGCCAGCTGTTGCGGGGCCATGCCGGTGGCTTGTCCGAGCTTTTGGCGGGCCTCCAGCAGGGCTTGTTCGGCCCCCAGGCGGGCGCTGGTCTTGTCCATCAGGCTGGCCCGCACCAACAGCAGATCGGCTGCCGGGATTTCTTGCGCGTCGATCAGCTTTTGCCGCTCCCGAACCATTTGGGCCATGCTGGTTTCGGCCTCACGTGCGATGTTGAAAAAGTGCCTGGCCGCCACCCATTTCCAATACGCCGAAACGGTGCCGACAATGGCCTGGGCCACCGAGAAGCGCAGATCCTGCTGGCTGGCGTTCAAGGCCAGCTGGGCCGCAGCTTCACTCAATGCGGCTGACTCTCTGCGCCCTTTGTTCAATGGGAACAAGAGGTTCAAGCTCACTTTGGCACGGTTTTGTGCATCGAGTTGACTCAGGTCATTGGTGGTTCCGGTGCTGCGCGTGGTGGAGAGGTTGGGGCTGATCACCCAGCCGTTGCGCAACACCTTGTTGAGTGCCACGCTGTAGCTGGTGCTGGCGGCCTGAAGTTCAGGAACATTGGCATAACTGGGACGGGTCTGCTGATTGAGCAAGGTGTTGTCCAGGGTGTAACCCCCCGTCAGTTTCACGGTAGTGTCAAACTGACCCGAGGTCTGCTGCAGTGCGCCCTGACTGGCCAGCACCTGCGTTTCCTGAATCTGAACGTTCGGATTTTTGTCCAGCGTGTAACGAATGGCATCGAGCAAACCGAGCGGCGTGGCCGATGCCAAGCCTGAGCACACCAGTGCAATCAGGGCAGGGGCCAGCTTGAGCCAACAGGCCACTGGATGCTGAAGGAATACCACCGTTTTTTTCATAAATTTGAATCAATGGGAACTGGCAGGAGCGGATGCCAACCATGCATGCCGACTCCTTTGCGTGAGCGCGATTTGGCGCAAGCCAGAACGATGCTGCGGATGGTAGAAGCGCTGATGGGTTCCCTGTGATGACTGGGACTTTCGTCCCGAGCCAGGAATTGGTGCGGGGTCAGCGCCCCAAGGCCAGACCGTAGAATTCGGGCTTTGTATTCACAGCCCCTGTTTTTGAAGGAACCCCTCATGACGATCCTGCCCCCTGACCTGTCTGATCGCGATGGAAAAATCTGGATGGATGGCCATCTGGTGGAATGGCGCGATGCCAAGATACACGTCCTGACCCACACCTTGCACTATGGTTGTGGGGTGTTTGAGGGGGTACGCGCCTACAACACAGCCAAGGGCACGGCGATTTTCCGGCTCGAAGAACACACCCAGCGCCTGCTCAACAGCGCCAAGATTTTGCGCATGACGATTCCCTTTACCAAAGAGCAAATCATGCAGGCGCAAGTCGACGTGGTGCGTGAGAACAAGCTTGAGTCCTGCTACCTGCGCCCCTTGAGCTGGATTGGCAGCCGCAAGCTTGGCATCAGCCCCAAGGGCAACCACATTCACCTGATGGTGGCAGCCTGGGCCTGGGGGGCTTACCTGGGTGACGAAGGCATGACACGCGGCATTCGCGTGAAAATTTCCAGCTACACCCGCCACCACGTCAACATCACCATGACGCAGGCCAAGGCGGTGAGTAACTACACCAATTCGATCTTGGCCAACATGGAAGCACTGGACGACGGCTACGACGAAGCCATGCTGCTCGATGCCAACGGTTTTGTCTCTGAAGGCTCGGGCGAAAACCTGTTTGTGGTGAAAGACGGCGTGGTCTACACACCGGATTTGTCTGCCGGTGCACTCAACGGCATCACCCGCAACACCGTGCTGCACATTTGCAAGGATCTGGGGCTGGAAGTGGTGCAAAAGCGCATCACCCGCGACGAGGTTTACATCTGCGACGAAGCCTTCTTCAGCGGCACGGCGGCAGAAATCACCCCCATCCGTGAACTGGATCGCATCACCCTGGGCTGCGGCAGCCGTGGCCCGATCACTGAAAAAATCCAGAGCGCCTTCTTTGACATCGTCAATGGCCGCAACCCCAAATACGCCCACTGGCTCACCCTGGTCAACTGAGTAAAACCATCATGACAAACACAAGCATTGAACTACTGGCCAAAGACCTGAACCACCAAGGCGGGGTGTTCTGCCCCAACCCCCAGGCCGATATGAAACTGTGGAACAGCCACCCCAAGGTGTACCTGGACGTGGCCCACACCGGTCAGGCCAAGTGCCCTTATTGCGGCACGGTTTACCAGCTCAAAGCTGGCGAACATTTCCACGGGCATTGAGCCTGGTTTGAACAAGTTGACGCGCTCGCTGATCATCGCCCCGCAGTGGATTGGCGACGCGGTCATGACCGAGCCGCTGCTGCGCCGCCTTCATGCCCGTGGTGAGCGCCTGAGTGTGGGGGCCTTGCCTTGGGTGGCTCCGGTCTACCGGGCCATGCCGCAGGTGGCTGAAGTCATTGAATTCCCCTTTGCCCATGGCGGCCTGCAACTGCGCGAGCGCCTGCGCTTGGCCAAGCAGATCCATGGCCAATTTGAGGTGGCCTACGTCTGCCCCAATTCACTCAAGAGCGCTTTGCTGCCGCTGCTGGCTGGCATTCCCAAACGGGTCGGCTATCTGGGTGAATCACGGGTTGGGCTGCTGACCCACCGCCTGAAAAACCCGGCCAAAGCTCAGCGCCCGCCAATGGTGGCGTTTTATTCGGCCCTGAGTGGCGACACCGATACCGCGCAGGATCGGCCCCAACTGGTGCGCCCGGACGCTGAGATCAACGCCGCCCTGCGGGCGCTGGGCCTGACGCACCAGGGCTACCATGTGTTTGCCCCTGGTGCGGAATACGGCCCTGCCAAGCGCTGGCCGGCCAGCCACTTTGCCGATTTGGCCCTGCGTCTGCCTTTGCCGGTGCTGTTGCTGGGCTCTGGCAAGGAAGCCGAGCTGTGCGCCAGCATTGCCGACCCGGTGAATGCCCAGCGTCCCGGGCATTGCCTCAACCTGGCCGGGAAAACAACGCTGGATCAGGCGCTGTGCGCCATTGCGGCCAGCCAGAGTGTGGTCAGCAACGATTCCGGCCTGATGCATGTGGCCGCAGGGTTTGGCGTGCCCCAAGTGGCCCTTTTCGGCTCCAGCAGCCCGCTGCATACGCCGCCCTTGAATGACCGCGCCACGGTGATCTGGTTGAAAAACCAGCCGGATTACCAGCCGCCGCTGGACTGCGCACCGTGTTTCGCGCGGATCTGCCCATTGGGGCACACGCGCTGCCTGAACGATATTCAATCCACTGATTTACTGCGATTTTTATAGCTGTTTGCGCTTGTTGGATAAGCGCTAGAGGTCAATTTTGCTCAAAAAAAAGCCACCCGAAGGTGGCTTGTAAAGGTTCCCCATGGGGGAACGTCGTTGGAAACTTAATGCCTTCTACAAGAAAAGAATCTGTGTTCTTTTCTTTCATGGCTGTGACAGCAGCTGGGATGTACTGTATCTGTCGAAATCTTGTTTGGGTATCCCCCATTTGGGGGATTTTGAAGCCTATTTTTGAAAATATGGCTCGGGCTTGCCCTTGTGTGCTTAAGTTTTTGTTAAGTAAGCGGCAATTCGATGACAAAACAAGCCCCACCACCAGGACGGCTTTCGCAATAGGCGCGTCCGCCATGGCGCAGGGCAATGGATTTGACCAGTGCCAGGCCCAAACCCACGCCACCATCTCGTTCGGCGGCCCCTGGCAGGCGGTAAAACGGCTCAAAAATGCGTTCCTGCAATTCAGGCGGCACACCAGGACCACGATCTGCCACACGGATCACGGCAAATTCAGGGGTTCGACTCAAGCTCAGATGGATGGAGCCAGCGCCGTAGCGCCGGGCGTTTTCCAGCAAATTGCGTACCGCACGACGCAGCAGCTTGGATACGCCCTGCACACACAGCTCGGCGCTTGCCACTGCGGCACCGTCAGCTGCGGTGTGGGTCTGTACGTCCAACTCGGCATTCACCCGGGCGCATTCTTCGGCAGCCAGCCCGATCAGGTCTACCGATTCAATGGTGCCCATGTCGGCCTCACGGGCATCCAGACGGCTGGCCAGCAAAATCTCTTCAATCAACTGATCCAGTTCACTGATGTTGCGCGAGATTTCGTCGCGAAACGCTGGTGTGGCAGATGGGCCCATCAGCTCCAGGCCCATGCGGATGCGGGTCAGTGGGGAGCGCAGTTCATGTGAGGCATTGGCCAGCAGTGACTTCTGTGAAGCCAACAGTGCCTGGTGCGACTGGACCAGGGTTTGCACACGTTCAGCCGCGTGGTTGAAGCGTTTGGCCAAAAAGGCCACTTCGTCCTGACCGGTTTCCGGCACACGAATCGACAAATCTCCCGCACCCCACTGTTGTACGCCGTCTTGCAGGCGCTCCAATCGACGGGTCAGGGTGCGCACGATCGGGTAGGTGGCCAGCGCCACCGCAATGCCGACCCACACCAGCATCCAGGCAAAGCCAAAGGGTGGGCGGTTCCATACCGAAGGTGGGGAACGCAGTAGCCGCATGTGCATGGTTTGGCCATCGTGCATACGCACCACAAATTCGGGAGCGGGGCCAACGACTCCGCGTTCTGTTGTTTCCGGTCGATCAACCGAGGCAGGATCGTCGGCGATAGGGTCAGATGCCGTGTTTACAGGGGGTGTGGGGTGTGGGAGGAAATAAGATCGTTCGTGCAGCATCCTTTGTTCGCGGTGCATCCGTTTGAGCATCGCCCGCTCCGAGGGTGTAGCGTCATCAGGCGGCCCGGCTGGGAGACGCCCTCGGCCAATGATTTGGCCCGCTTCATTGCGCACCACCACGTCACGCAGCGGCGGCTCCGCAGCCAATCGCCAGATCCAGCCCACCAGCAAAGTCAGCACCGCCACAGCCAAAACGACCGCCAGCCAGATGCGAACGTAGAGCTTGTTGAACATCAGTCTTGCTGCCGAGCAAACACATAGCCCACACCACGCACGGTCAATATGCGTTTAGGATTTTTGGCATCGACTTCAATGGCGGCACGAATGCGCCCCATGTGGACATCAATGGAACGGTCAAAGGCCTCCAGTTCACGCCCGCGCACAGCTTCCATGATCTGATCACGTGTGAGTACCCGGCCTGCGCGTTCAGCCAATGCGACCAACAAATCAAACTGGTACGAGGTCAAGTCACACAACTGGCCTGAAACGGTGACGGTGCGGGCATCACGATCAATGTCGAGTGCACCAAACCGCATCTGTTGGGTTTCACCGCCCGCATGACCATCCCCCTGGCGACGCAACACAGCACGAATACGTGCCAGCAATTCACGCGGCTCGAACGGTTTAGGGAGGTAGTCGTCAGCCCCCATTTCCAGGCCAATGATGCGATCCATGGGGTCACCTTTGGCCGTGAGCATGAGCACGGGGGTGCGGGCCAGCGCTGCGGGCAGCGCACGTATGCGTCGGCATACCTCCAAGCCGTCCATGTCAGGCAACATCAGGTCGAGAATCACCAGGTCAGGGGCATCCGATTGCACCTGTGACAGGCCGGTTTGCGCATCACCGGCATGGGTCATCTGGTAACCCGACTGGCCCAGGTAGGCGCAGACCATGTCAGCCAGGCGCACATCGTCTTCAATCATCAGCAGGTGTTGGTTCATGGCGCGAGTCTAGTTGTTGACCACATAGCCGCTTTGAAGGACGCGTAAAGTTAGGTAAACGAAGGATTCAAGCTGGTATTTTGAATAGTTATTACGTTTACTGAGTTAACCCAGCAATGGGTTGATTAGTTTCTGACCAGAGTATTGCCCGAGTTTTTGACCGCTGTGCCTACCGTGAGTCCGGGGTCTTGGTCAAAGTTGAAGCTGCCGGTGCGACCGTCGTTGTACTGCACGTTCACTGTCCATATTTTTCGACTACCCGCACTTTCCGCCAATGTTTTGCCCGCATAGGCCCCGCCTGCTGCGCCAGCAATGGTGGCCAGATCTTTGCCAAAACCGCCCCCCACTTGATGTCCAAGCACGGCACCTGCCACGCCACCAGCAATCATGCCAACGGTGCCGTTGCTGCCGCCTTGTTGACTCACATTCACTGCGGTGACACGACCACAATCGGTGCATACGGCTTGACCATAGTTTTGAGTTTGGTAAACACCGGGCTGCTGACTGGCTACGGCGTTGTCATAAATAGTTTGGGCATCGCGACGGCATTGGATGCGAGCCTCAGGCGAGGCCTCTTGAGCGCAGAGTTTTTTGTCAGCCTCATAACGGGTCAGTGCTGATTGAGGGTTATTCTGAGCCGGTGCTCCGCTAGACCACACTTGTGCGTGGCTGCTTGCTCCCAGCAGCAGGCCCATGGCGCAAAACAAGAGTCGAGTGAATGGCATGTGAGGGGTTGATACGGAAGTCATGTGTTTCTCCAGAAATGCTAAGTTGGGCGATACGAAAACCAGTTCCATTTTGGGAACTGGTTGCAGGCCACAAGAATACTGCGGCTTTGACTCTTTAAGAAGCTGTCGTGATCGTAGTCATTGGCTCTTAAGAATTGCTTAATGCGCGGTGCATACATTAACTCCACTGCTTTACCTCATCGGAGACACCATGCTGCGTTTGTCTACTCTTTATAAGTCTTTTTTACTGATTTTGCTCACGACGGGCAGTATGCACACGGCCATGGCTGACGATGATGGCGGTGGACGTTGGTGGAAAGGTGGTTGGGGTGGCGGCAACTCTCGGGGTGGCATGGCCAGTTCAGCACCTCCTCAATACCAAAAGGAGTGTGCCTCTTGCCACATGGCCTATCCGGCTGGCTTGCTGCCTTCTGGCTCTTGGCAGCGTTTGATGGGCAATTTGAGTCAGCACTATGGCAACGATGCATCCATTGATGCTGCCAGTGCGAGTGCCATTTCCCAGTACCTTGTCAACAATGCGGGTACTTACAAGCGTGTCAATGAAATGCCACCCGAAGATCGCATTACCGAGTCTTACTGGTTTCAGCGCAAACACGGCAAACATGTGAATAACAGCACATGGGCGCGCAAATCGATTGGCAGTCCGGCCAATTGTGTGGCTTGTCATCAAGGTGCCGAGCACGGTGACTTCAATGAGCACAGCGTGCGTATTCCCAATTGAAGACCATGGGAACTGATCACGTGGGAACAACGAAAATTTTGGTGTGGGATGCCCCAACCCGGGTGTTTCATTGGCTGCTGGCCTTGTGTTTTGCCGGGGCTTACATCACCTCTGAGAGTGATCGTTTGATGGGTGTTCACCTGACTTTGGGTTACACCATGGTCGGATTGGTGGCATTTCGGGTAGTCTGGGGAGTGATTGGGACACGTTACGCGCGTTTTACCAGTTTTATTCGTGGACCGGAGGCCGTCGCCAAGTACACCAGTGATTTGCTTAGCTTCAAGCCAAAAACCACAGTGGGGCATAACCCATTGGGTGCGGTGTCCATTGTGTTGATGCTGTTGACCACCTTGGCCATTGTGTACACCGGTTGGGTGTACTTTAATGGGGGCACTCACAGCGTGAAGGAAATACATGAGGGTGTTGCCGGTTTCATGCTGGTGGTGGTTGGTGTACATGTGGCCGGGGTGATCTATGCCAGCATGACGCAAGGTGAAAATCTGGTTGGCTCGATGGTCAGCGGCTACAAGCATGGCTTGCCCAAAGACAAAATCCGCTGGTCCTGGTGGCCGTTGGCACTGTTATTGTTGTGTTGTGTGCTGGGTTTTTGGTATTTGCAATGGCAAAGTCCGGTGGTGAATACACGGGGTGGCAACATCTATCAAAACGAAGGCAATGGCTACGGATACTCCAAACACAGCAACCGGGGTTGGCGTGGGGGTGATGACGACGATTAAGGCGATTAAGATCATGCCTCGCGACAACACAAGGGTTTAACCATGCGAATTTTGTTGGCTGAAGACGATGCGATGTTGGGTGATGGGCTGCGTGCAGGCCTGCGCCAGCAGGGCTTTCAGGTAGATTGGGTGCGTGATGGCATGGCGGCCGAGCGCGAACTGTGCAGCGGTGATTACCAGGCCGCAGTGCTTGATTTGGGTTTGCCGCAAAAAGACGGGCTGGATGTGCTGCAAATCATTCGGGCTAAAAAAATTGCTACGCCTGTGTTGGTGCTGACTGCGCGCGATGCCGTACCTGATCGCATCAAAGGCCTGGATCTGGGGGCCGATGACTATGTGCTCAAACCCGTTGATTTGTATGAATTGGGGGCCCGTTTACGTTCCTTGGTGCGGCGCTCACACGGTCAAACGCAGGATGTACTGACTTGTGGGGCCATTCAAATGAACCCAGCGGCTCGGCAAGTGGTGTTTGAGGGGCAGCACGTGACCCTTTCCACGCGTGAATTTGATTTGTTGCATGTGCTGATGCTTGCTGTAGGAAGGGTCATGTCGCGCGAGCAGCTTGAGCAGCAGCTGTACAGCTGGGGCCACGAGGTGGAAAGTAATGCGGTGGAGGTCCACATTCATCACTTGCGCAAAAAACTTAAACCTGAGCTGATCCAGACCGTGCGCGGCATTGGGTACACCCTGTTGCGGCCCAAGGCAGAAGCCTGATTAGAACAAACCTGACACCCATGACCTTGTTACCCAGGCTGAAATCTTTGCAAGCTCGTTTGTTGAGCTTGTTGTTGCTGATGGTGACACTCGTCTGGTTGGGGGCGGCGGCCCTGACGTGGGTGGATGCCAGCGACGAGCTTGATGAGTTGTTGGATGGTCACTTGGCTCAGTCGGCGGCCCTGTTGGTGGTGCAGCAGGCAGGGCACGGGAATGACCGGGTTGGGGATCATGCAGACGATAACCATGTGGAAGATGCGCCGTCCCTTCACAAATATGCTCCGCGCGTAGCGTTTCAGGTGTTTCATGAGGGTGTGTTGAATATCAGCTCCGCCAATGCGGGTGATGTCCCCATGTCCAATGTCACGAGAGGGTTTTCTACTGTTCGGATCAGTGGCGGGGCAGAGTGGCGGGTTTTTGGTGCGCAGGGCAGTGAAGGTGATGTGCAAGTGTTTGTGGGTGAGCAAACCAAGTCGCGGGACTCAATTTTGTGGGCGGTGCTCAAAGGTGTGTTGATGCCTTTGCTGTATGCTTTTCCCATGTTGGCTGTGGTGGGGTGGCTGGCTGTGCGTAATGGTTTGGCTCCGCTACGTTATCTCAGTTTGATGCTGGCCCAGCGTCAACCGCATGCACTGGAGCCGGTGGTGTTGAAAAATGTACCGACAGAAATTGCTCCGGTGGTGCATTCACTGAATGCCTTGTTTGAGCGGATTCAAACCATGGTGGCTTCTGAACGTCGTTTTACCGCCGATGCTGCACATGAATTGCGCACCCCAATCGCTGCGATCCGAACGCAAGCCCAAGTGGCGATGGGTGCTGGAACGGATGTTGCCCAACGTAACCGAGCCCTGAACTACACCTTGGCCGGATGTGACAGAGCCACGCATTTGGTTGAGCAGCTGCTCACTTTATCGCGGCTGGAGTCGTCCGCCAATGCACCGCCCAGCGGGATGGTGGATGTGTCTGCCGTGGCTCAGCGCGTAGCGGCTGATCTGGCTTTGGCTGCACTGGGGCGTGAACAAGAGCTTGAGCTGGATGCACCGGATCATGCGTACATCCAGGCCGATGACATGCTCACCAGCGTGTTGGTGCGCAATTTGCTGGACAACGCGATGCGCTATAGCCCGGATGCCGCCAAAGTCGCCGTGATGGTCAAGGTCGATGAAAACCGTGTGACTCTGCAGGTTCAAGACAGTGGGCCGGGCTTGTCAGATTCGGACATGACGCGCCTGGGTGAGCGTTTTTACCGGGTATTGGGCGCCGAGCAAACTGGCAGCGGTTTGGGGTGGTCGATTGTGCGACGCATTGCCAAGGTGTATGCCGCCCAGATTGAGGTGAGTCGATCAACCTGGGCTGTTTCAAGATCAGGAAACGATGTAGGCGGCCGAGCCGGTAGAGAGCAATTTGCCGTCTGCACCCAAAAACTCCATGCGGGTGGATGCAACACGTGAACCCAGGCGCATCACCTCTGCGCGCAATTCAAACCATTCTCCAATGCCGGGGCGCAGGTAGTCCACCCGAAGATCAATGGTGCCGAGTTTGGCAAAACGTTGAAGGCGTTGGTTGGGGGATTCATCCATGTGTCGCGCACCTATGGCGGCCATGACAGCCAGTCCACCCATGGCATCCAGTCCGGCACTGATCACTCCGCCGTGAATCCGGTTGTAGGCATAGTGGCCGACCAACTCATTGCGCATGTTGATACGTGCTTTGACCTGGGATGCGGTTATCTGAGTGATTGTCAAACCCAGTGTCCGGTTGAAGACAATCATTTCTTCAAAAATGTGTTTGACACCCAAAATGAATTCGTCTTCAAATTGAATAGGTTCAGAGATGGGGTGACGTTGGGGCATATGGATTCCAGGACAGAATGCAGAAGGCTAAAGAGAGCGCGACATCAGTCTTTGGGTGTTA
>VIKI01000061.1:0-4441 GCA_008080595.1 Comamonadaceae bacterium | reverse complement strand
TGAGCGCAAGCAGCCAATTTTCATAAATTATTGCAACAACTGTGAGCGCCACGTTTGCCTTGGTGCGCCGTGCCTCACAGTTGCCTCCTGGAGCAACAGGGGAATGGATCAGTGCTGAAGCGAGCGCTTGGCAGACATCTCACGATCAAATGGCAAAGGTTTCTTTGCTTTGGCCTTGTGCAACCAACGCCGCCAACCAGCGAGGCATCAAGCCTCGGCCACTCCAGGTTTCGCCGTTGGGGCCGCGAAATTTGGCGGGTGCCGGATTGCTGGATTTGGCTGTCGTTTTACGCGGACGAGCTTTGCCGCCATCAAGATCAGCCACGGTAATGCCAAATGCTTCCATTTTGGCTTTGATCTCGGCGACCGTTTTGTGGAATTCTTGGGCCTTGATTTCTTCAGCTTGTTTTTGCAACAAAGCGATTTGATTTTGAATGTCAATTAAGTTTGTCATGGTTTTCACCTGGAGGAAAAACGGTTCAAATCCCTGATGGACTTATCATTTTAATGAGTGACATTATCTCTCTTTAATACCTTCACAGCAGTCAAAAAGATAATTTTGATGTCAAACCATAAAGATTTTCTTTTCAGGTACTCGATATCCATGGCAACCTTTTGTGGTATGGGTAACTCATCTCTTCCATTGATTTGAGCCCATCCGGTCAAACCAGGAATCAAATGATGAACCCCTGCTTGGGTGCGTAGTTCAATCAAATCATACTGGTTGAACAGTGCGGGTCGAGGGCCAACAAAACTCATGTTGCCATTCAAAATGCTCCATAGCTGAGGCAACTCATCCAAACTGGATTTCCGTAGAAAGCTTCCCACAGGCGTGAGGTAAATATCGGGATTGGTCAATAAGTGAGTCGCCACTGCAGGTGTGCCCATTTGCATACTGCGAAATTTAGGCATCTTGAATATGACATTGTCTTTTCCAACCCGATCAGACCAATAGAGCACCGGGCCTTTGGATGTGAGTCGAACCATCAACCCAACCACCACAATGGGGAGTAACAGAATCAATGCGGCAACAATGGCCAACAGTAAATCAAAAATTCGTTTCATGCTGAAAAATTATCCTGAACGGCTCTGCGCAAACCTTCTTCTACAGTAACAGGGGGTTTCCAACCCAGTCGTTGTCGTGCTTTTGTGTGATCTATTTGCAAATTACCACACAAACGTTTGACAGCCTCTTCTCGGCCCAGCACCCATCCAGACCACAGCAGCAACCCGCAAGGTACAGGGATCAGCCAGCCATGTTTTCCGGCGGCAAGGGCCAGACCGCGAACCAGTTCGGTGGTGGAGACATCGTGCCCATCACAGATCAAAAACGTTTCATTGGCTGCCTGTGGGTGGCTTGCACAGGTGAGAATGAAATCGACCAAATTGTCCAGTGCGATCAGGCTGCGCTGGTTGTGAATGGCACCCAAAGGCAGGGGCCAGCCTTTTTGAACAACCCTTATCAAGGCGGCAAAGTTGGCCTTGACTCCAGGGCCGTATACCAGTGGAGGGCGGATGATGATGACTTCCATGCCGGTTTCCAGGGCGATTTGGCGCAGGCCCTGTTCGGCTTCATGTTTGCTCAGGGCGTAAGCATCCTGTGGGTCGGGTTCGTCCTGCTCGGTGAACGCATGTCCGGCTTGCGTTTGTTCTCCATTGACCTTGACTGAGCTGATGAAGATAAAACGTTTGACTTTGGCTGCCGCTGCTTGGCGCGCCAGATGGCAAGCGCCCAAAACATTGACGCGGCGAAATTCGTCCAGAGGCTTATCTGTGGTGTCATGCATGACATGGACACGGGCAGCCAAATGAATCACCACGTGAACATCTGCCAGCGCCTGAGTCCAATCTGTTGATCCATCCATAGAACCTATCAGGGTTTGCTGACCCTCTTTGAAATCAGATAAAGGTGTGCGCACGGCCATGCGAACCTTGACTCCATCGTGCAACAAGCGGCGGCACACCTGTTGCCCCACAAGCCCACTGGCACCCGTGACAAGATAGCTCATGGGCATGGCCGATGCTTCAGTTGTTGATACCCTGGTGACAAGAAAAACCGCAGCATGCTGCTGAGATGCCAGCGTAAATATTTGACACTACGATGACTGGTCCGACGGGCATGATGCACCACTTGGCTGTTGGCATTGAGCACAACACGATACCCTGCCAGTTGCAATCGGGCGCACAAATCGACATCTTCATAGTACAAAAAATAGCGCTCGTCAAACCCATGCATTAACTCAAATACTTGTTTGTGAAATAGCATGAACATGCCTCCTACCCATTCAGGTTCAAGCTCTTTAGCTGCAATGACATATTCAGAAGTCGGGTGACGGCCCATGGCTTTTTTAAGAATAGACCATGGTGTAGGAAAACGGCGAAAGCTATCTTCTGGTTCGCCTGTGATGCCTAATACCATGGGTGCAACTACACCCGTGTGAGATTTCTTAAAAGACATCAATAATTCAGGAAATGGATTCGATGAAAATCTGATATCAGGATTCATGACGCAAAAATACTGCCCCTTTGACTGCTTGAAGGCTTGGTTGTGATTGGCCCCAAAACCCTTGGGTTCAAGGTTTTTAATCACCCGAATCGGGAACGTATAGTCTGTCAGCTCAAAGGTCAAAAATTCAGCCAGGTTGAGTGTCAGAATAAGTTCGAGTTGAATGTCCCTGCATTCATTCTGAATGTCTTGCATCAGAGATGTAATCAAATCCATTTGCCCATGACTGACCACACTGATGGATAGCAAAACGGGTCCAGGTTGGGCTACTTTTTCCATCGGATGTATCCAAAATAAATCACAAGGCGGCGTACATGTTTTAATACGGAGTAACTCAGCAGCAAGACCAGTTGAACCCCTGAAATACAACCGTCTCGGTAAAGGTGATAGTAATTACCCAGGTCGCTACGCTCCATCGGCCACAAGTGAGAGCTCAAACCCGTAACTCCAAATTGGTTTTTGTAAATTGCAGTTAATGCAACAGGCAGTTTGACCACTTGTGCACCCGAGCAAACGACTTGTAGCCAAAGCATATGGTCTTCCATGTAGCGCTGATGTGCAACAAACCTGAAGTCGGCTTCACGTTGGATCATGACGGACGGGGTCACAAACCGGTTTGAAATCAGCATGGCCCACTTGCCAATGGCTTGCCCTGGTTCGGCATCCATGCTCCAACAAGGTAACTCACCATTTTGGAGAATGCGAAAACCGTGTCCGCACAGAACAACATCCGGATGTGACTTCATGTACGCATATTGGATTTCAATCTTGCGAAAGTGCCAGGCATCGTCAGCATCCAGAAACGCCACGTAGTTCTGTGTGGCGACTGTCCATCCTGCATTTCGTGCGCAGCCCGCACCGACGTTTTGATCCAGCAACACCAGCTTGATCCAGCCGGGGTCGAACTGTTGACTGAGTTGATGCAAGACCTCACGGGTGTCATCACCACTGGCATCATCCACCAAGATCACCTCGGTCGGGCGTAGCGTTTGTGCTGCTACAGACGCAACGGCGCGCTCAATGCTTCCGGCACAACGAAAACAAGGAATCACCACCGAGACTGAGGCCAGCGCCGTCATGCGTCCAAATACCCTTGAAAAACCGATTTGGCACGGGCAAATTCTCCCATGACGATTCGTTTCAACAGCATTCGCCCCATCATCATCAATACCGACAAATTCGCCGTGGGTGAATAGCGTCGTAAAAAACGCACGCCTGAACGGGTGAAATAGGTATCCAGTTGGCAGCTGCCCTGGCCCAGACTTGCGGATAATTTATGCCAAACATGTGACTTCTCTGCTACGCGCAGTTGCCAGCCAGCTTGCCGCAATCGAAAACCCAAATCAGAATCTTCCCAGTACATGAAGAAAGTTTGCTCATCAAACAACCCAACTTGTACCAGTGCTTCACGACGAAGCAACATGGATGCGCCAGACAGATAGTCAAGTTGTGCGCAACGAACCTGATGGTGTGCCGAGCCGCTCCAAAGTTGTACCTTTCCTCCGCCCCATAACTGAACCCGCTCGGGTTGATTTGCTTCAAAGAGAACAGAGCCCACCGCACCTATCGATGTTTGCTCATTGGCCAGGTGAACCAGCTCTGTGAGTGCATTCGAGTCCACTGTGGCATCGCTGTTGATCAGCCAGACGTAATCAGCACCTTGCTCAAGAGCCCGCCGGATTCCCACGTTACAACCGCCACCGAAGCCCAGATTGGCACCCGTCTGAACGACTTTGATTTTGGGGCAGTGTGACTCAATGTGAGCTTGTGACCCATCCGTGGAGCCGTTGTCCACGACGATGACTTCAAAATTTGGATAGCTTAGTTTTTCCAAAGATGCAAGACATTCCAGCGTGTCTCGCCAGCCATTCCAATTGAGCACCACCACGGCGACACGTTTTGAGCCAATTTCCAGTTCAGTCATTGGATTGCAAA
>VIKI01000060.1:13483-37919 GCA_008080595.1 Comamonadaceae bacterium | reverse complement strand
CGGCGCAGGGGCGGGAGTGGAAGGTGGCTTGAGGGTTTGGGTGGCCGTGGCACGCATGCCCTTTGCGAGCCGTCGCTTGGTGGCTTGCGGAGGGGGTGTGCCGCACTCAGCTTTCAACTGCCCGCTGGTAGCCTTAGACCCAAAGCGGAATTCGGTAGATTCAGACTCACTACCTGATAGCTGAGATTCAGGACTGGTCTGCCATTCAGGTACAGCCAACGGCCGAAATGCAGCAATAGATTGAGGTAGCCGAAGCCTATCTTGTTTATCCGGATGTTTGGCAGATTCCGATCGTCTTGAACAACGTTTAGATGGTTTCCAAATTGGACGGCGGTTGAATAAGGGTACGCGTTAGAAATAACGCACACTATGTAGCCTCTAATCGTTGCCCTTAGGGGAACAGGTGTCAAAACAGGATATTTCTGTCGAATTAAGTCATACAGATTTGGTACGCCTGGAGCGTGCAACGTTATCACCAGCGCAAACGTTACGTCGGGCGCTGATTTCGACGGGATTGATTTGCTAGCAGCACGGGCGTGGTATTCGATGTCGAAAACTGGGCCAGCTAGGCCAGTTGAATCGGTGAAAGTACGGTCTCGGTGCAGAACAGTCTCCCACTTGTGCGCAGCGTCTCGCAACTCTCGTTCTGAATTTCGGTATTGCGAGTTGATTCCAAAAAAGTCAGATGACTTGTCTTCTCCGACTCCGTGGAGGGGGCGGAATGTGATACCCACGCCAGAGCGGGTGTAGTTGATTGCATGCTCAGGGTCCGTATATGCATTAATGCAGAACGTCGCTTTAATGCGGACTTTCCCTGGCAAAACAATATCTGGAAAGGGAATTGGGCAGCGGCGATATTCGCCCTTTGCTAGTGATGATTTAAAGACAATGGTGGCAGACTCTGCTGAACATTCCAACAGTTCGATACAGTCTTCTTTGAATCGCCCCCATCCAACCTCACCGCGAGGGAGTCGGCTGTTTGTATCAGCGTGGTGGATTAGCAGGGCCTTAAGGGCAATCGACGACAGGTCGTGAGTAGTTGTCGCGGCAACACCTGCAGCGGTTCTTAGGGTCAATGGGGCCGCATAGCTCGTGCCTTGGACCCCCACAACGCTCTGTAATATCGGGTTAAAGACGTTGAAAAGCTCATCAATGGAGCCGCCAAATGCAAGCCCATCAGGCTTTACATACCCTGGGCTTCGCCCTGGTCCAATGCAACTATACGGCGCACGTTTCCATTTCGCTCCTGGTGAGTCACAAGCGCCAATGGCAAGCGCGTTGACCATATCGCCAGGCGGCTGAATTCGATCGGCACCCTCAGCCTCACCATCATTTCCCACAGCAACTGTTGCCAAAATTCCGAAATTCGCACATAGCTGATCGAGTGTCGCTGTCCAAGCGTGGACTTCGTCATCTTCGATGGGCATGCGTGGGCCTAGGCTCAAGTTTGCAAATTGGTAATTCCCGGTTTCGAGTACGGACTTAATGCGTAACAGCACATCAAATAAATCAGGATCGTGACCACAGTGAGGGCCCAGAACTCGATAGTGATCGACGTTCATGTAGGGCAAACCGATGGGTTGGCCCACTACAGTTCGTCCAAACAGAAATGTGGACGTTACTTCAGACCCATGCATCAACAGGGTGCCCACTGTGTCCGACGTTGCTTCAAACACGTGCTCAGTGGCCCAGCTCGCAAGGTCGTTGGTGCCTAGGCCACCGTCAAAGATGGCAACCCGTTCACTTTGGTTTACTGCTGGAGTCTTGGGTAGTGAAAATGGGACAGAAGGTAATGTTTGCCGTATTGCAATAGGCTCCGCCATACGCAAACTAGGCATGGCTCTCGCCACGCGCAAAAAAGTGAAATTCAGCAGCGCATTCATTTGCAGTGCTGTTGCTGTCACCGGGACAAAGGTTAGACCACCTGTTCGAATCCGCCTGGTCAGATCTACTGATGCATGGTGGCTTCTTGCTAGTCTCTGAAATGCAATGACAATGTCATCTTCGTCAGCGCCTGCATGCAGCGCGACCTCGAACGAGTGTTGGGCGTCGTCATTCGGCACGTCGCCTTTGAATTTTGCAAGCGGATCAATCCAATTTACAGATTCAATTGTTGCAATTTTCATCTGAATCGGAAGAGACGTACCAGTGTTAGACAAATACTCCCTAAATCTCGCAATGCTCGTTGCGTTCCCGGCCACAAATAGCGACGCGGTTGAGTGCTCTTTTCCAGTTAGGCGAGGCTCTGTAACCTTTCTGGGAACAATCACCTTTTCTTTGCTGCCAACATCACGTAAGCCAATGCTTCGCAATAAATCGGTCGGATAGTAAGACCTTGCCAGAAACGCCGGATGCAGAGTCAACTCGAATACACCTTCTCCCCTGGGTTTTGCCTCCGCTGGAACGCTGCTGAGTTGTTCTTCAATATGACGAACGGGTGAAAGCAGGGCCTGCCTCGCGTCCGCGAAAGAATATGGACGATTCTTAAGCCCTGATCCTCGGCGGATTTCGGCGCTACTCACAAGATTTTCACCGCCGCTCAAAAGTAAATTGCGAGTGGCCATAGCTAAGCTCCTTTTGAATCTTTCAATACTCTGCCAACAGTTGGGTGGGAAACGCCTAATAGTTCGGCAATCTTTCGCTGAGAGAGCCCATCTTTGTCCAATTGAACAATCTTGGCATTCCGGATTTCGGTTGCATCCACGCCGATCCTTTCAGCGTGGGATATCGCGTCATTGAGCAGGACGGACGCAAATTCGTTGCCAGACAATACGGCCTTCTTCTTGGCGGCAAGTACCGATCTACGCAAGTCTGCAAATGACATCCCTGCAAAAATTGCTGCAAGCAGCAATGCACTTTCACTTGAGATGCCTTCAGCCTTTAAAAATGCCTCAATCGCATCATGCTGGGGGTTGCTAAAGGTCACCTGCAATTCGAATCGGCGCCAAACTGCTGGGTCTAGTAAGTCTGGGTGATTTGTTGCAGCGACAAGCAATGACGTTGATGGCCATTGGTCAATGGCCTGTAGTAAAACTGTCACCAATCGCTTTAGTTCGCCAACATCCCTTTCGTCATCTCGTCGCTTTGCAACTGAGTCAAATTCATCCAGCAGAAGCACGCACGGGAAACTTTTTGCATAGTCCACGACAGCTTTGATATTGCTCCCTGTCTTACCAAGCAAACTGCTCATGACGGTTGCCAAATCAAGGGTCAAGAGTGGCAACTCAAGTTCACGTGCCAGCCACTGGCACGCTAGCGTTTTGCCAACTCCTGGGGGTCCTTGAAAGAGCACTGCACGAATGGGCTCCAGGCCTTCTTGCCTTAAACGCAAGGCGGAATTACGCTCAGAAACAATCGATCCCAATGCCTCCTCGATCGATTTCGGCCAAATTGGCTCGTAGTCCAACAGAATTTTGGTGTCTTCTTTCAAAAGGCCTTTTCGGCTATCCATGTCAACAGGCTGCACAGTGGCTCGTGTGACGCTATCCCCTGCTAGGAGTCCTGCCAGTTCTTCAGCTGCGGATTGATCCACCTTCTTCAACTTGCTAACAAGCCTTCGGCTCAACAATGCGAAGCTGACAGCATTGCCTCTTAAGCCTTGTTGGAACAAAGACGAAATATCACTTAGTTCAAATTGAACCGTTTTCATAACTTAATTTCATTCTTAATTGTTTGGAAGTGGTACATACTATTTATAGTGTACCAAATAATGTACCACTTGTGCATGCTTAGCGGTGATGAAAATTAATGCATCAAAGAGCCACTTGACGACGATTGACACCCCCACGCAACCCGAAGGGAGTTGAGGTATTCAAAGGGGTAGCCGCTCAATCGGTTCGTTGCTTAATAGCTGCCATTCAGGAACGACTGCAACAGTGACCCAAAGCAGCCCCCGTCAACCAACAACCCCTCCCTCCCCACCATCACGCGGCACTCAATGCTGCTGCAATGTCGGTTGTTTGGGTAGGGCGCACCAGGGCTTGACGCGAAAGCTCCGCCCAAGCGCGCGACCAGGCCCGTCTTCAACCCTGATGTGACGCCACTGCGCATGGTGTGACAGCGCCTCGGCAATCGCGGCTTGGGCGGCACAACAATGGCCGCACCAGTTCGTGTCGAATTCGAGCAGGGTCAAGACGGGCAGGGCGTCAACTTCGGCACGCGCCGGGGCTTCGATTTCGTTGAGCTAGGGTTTGGATGGACACATCATTGAGTCGCTATCGGATGGCACAACCGAAAACCACCCATAAACCACCCGTAAATTTGTCAGATGTAGCCGATTCATCCGAAAAATCAACCCGCTTGGGCTGGCCCCAGCAAATAATCGGATGCCTTCTAGTCCACCGCTTTCAGCATGTGATGATCGGCATGCCATCGTCATGCGGTGGTCATTGGAGCGTGATGTAAGTGAGTTGCCGATGGTGCTTGAGTGAGAGCAGGACGACCTCAGTGTCTGAATGGGCGTACAGGACGACGTGGGAGCCGATCACGTATTCGCTCAGGTGGGGTAAGCCAGCCGACTGTGCCAACTGTTGTACCGCTGCAAGCCGCAGGCTGGCCTGCGCAGAATTCGGGCGCAGGAAACGCGCGGGGTGTCCGCTGGCGGGGGACCAGGCCAGCAGCGTTTTCATCTCGCGCAAATCACGTTTGAGCTGGGTAAACCGTGCTGGCGCACTGGCAGCGTCTTGCTCCACCATGAAAGCATGAACTGCCAGGAGGCAGTTGGCAAAGTGAGGGGCCGCGCTGACCTGTGCGCTGACTCGCCTTTTAACGGATCGTGACATCAGTCTGTGAGCAACTGATCGAGCTCGGCCGGTGACATGCGTTTACCGGCGATCACTTGACCAAGGGCGGTTTCGGCCTCAGTCAGAAGAATCAGGCCCGCATGCTCCAGCTCCAGAGCGTGGTAGTAATCGAGCTTTTTCGCATCCACCAAAGCAACATAGCTAGAGCCGTTTTTGGTAAGCACCTTTTCGGCCCCGCTACCCACCACGTCTTCGGCCAATTCGGTGAGACGGGCTCGTGCCTCGCTGATGGGAATGATGTCGCTGGCACGTAAAGTCATATTCCACCTCTTAATTTATTTGTTAACGTATTCATTAATGCATATTGTATTGCTCGGAGACGTGCTTTACGACACGCCAGCCAATGCCGCTGAAATATCGGCTGCTTGCGCGGGGCGCACCAGGCGTGCGACTTCCTGTCCGTCACGCAGCAGCACCAGCGTGGGCCAGAGCTTGACGCGAAAGCTCCGCCCAAGCGCNGCTTGACGCGAAAGCTCCGCCCAAGCGCGCGACCAGGCCCGTCTTCAACCCTGATGTGATGCCACTGCGCATGCTGTGACAGCGCTTCGGCAAGCGCGGGTTGGGCAGCACTGCAATGGCCGCACCAGTTCGTGCCGAATTCGAGCAGGGTCAAGCCTGGCAGGGCGTCAACTTCGGCACGCGCCGGAGCTTCGATTTCGCTGAGGTAGGGTTTGGATGAACGCATGACCGGATTGTGTCTCACCAGAAAAATCAACGCCGATCTACGACAATCAAGGTTATGACCCAATACACCATGCAAACCAAGACTTTTTCCATCCTCCCTGTCATCTTCGCCATCGCCGCAGGCACCCTGGTTCCCAGCTCGGCTTCCTTCGCGGCCAAACCCCACGCCACTAAATCCCACGCCACCAAACCCGCGTCTCCCAAAAAAGCTGTGGCCGCCGTGAATGCCCTGCCGCCACTGGCGGCTGAAACCAGCTTGGCAAGCAACCCACCGGCGCTACCCGCCAAGGCGTGGCTGCTGATGGATTCCGACTCCGGCGAGGTGCTCGCCTCGGCCAATGCGGACGAAGCCTTGCCGCCGGCCTCGCTCACCAAGATGATGACCAGCTACATCGTCGAGCAGGCGCTGCGCTCCGGCAAACTCAAGCAGACCGACCTGGTCTCGGTCAGCCAGAACGCCTGGTGCCGGGGTTCCAGCACCGAGTCGTGTATGTATCTGCCGCTCAACAGCCAGGCCACGGTGATCGACATCCTGCGCGGCATCATCATTCAGTCGGGCAACGACGCGTCCAAGGCGATTGCCGAGCACATGGCCGGTTCCGAAGAGGGCTTTGCCAAGCTGATGAACGCCGAAGCCCAGCGCCTTGGCATGACGCACACACATTTCATGAACGCCACGGGCCTGCCTGACCCCGAACACAAGTCCTCTGCGCGTGACCTCGCCATCCTGGCGCGTGCCATCATCCGCGACAGCGTTGACTATTACCCGATCTACGCCGAGCGCGAGTTCAAGTACAACGGCATCAAGCAAGGCAACCGCAATGCCCTGCTTTACACCGACCCCACCGTGGACGGACTGAAGACGGGCCACACCGAAGCGGCTGGCTACTGCCTGGTCACTTCATCCAAGCGCAACGACATGCGCCTGGTCACGGTCATTCTCAACACCCACAGCGCTCAGGCGCGTGCTGACGAAACGCGAACGTTGCTCGGCTGGGGCTTTAGCAGCTTCGAGAAGGCCACCCCGATTCAGCCGAACACCGTGGTCACGACGGCCAAGCTCAGCTTCGGCAAGGTCGATACGGTCAACGCAACTCTGGGCGCACCGTGGACGCTGACCGTGCCACGCGGCCAGCAGGTGGAGACCTCGGTGGAACTCAAGCAGGGCCTGGAGGCACCGGTGGCCAAGGGCGATGTGATCGGCAAGGTAGTTGCAACTTCAAAGGGTAAACCGGTGGGCGAAGCACCACTCGTTGCCCAGGCCGATGTAGAACGCGCGGGCCTGCTGCTGCGCATGTGGCAGCACATGGCCAAGTTGTTCGGCAAGTGAACGCTGGCAGGCCAGCGCCTGCCATCCTAGTGAACTCCCCCAGAACTCGCACGCCGCGCACCGTCACTGGCCCTTTTTTCCTCAGGCAAGAAGCGTCAGGCCGATAACCAAAGCCACCAACAGGGCAAGCAAAACGACTGCGCCGAGTTTGTGCTGTAGGGAATCAAGGCGGTCAAAGTGTTCCCAATTGCCTCGGTGCGCGGCCTTGGCACGGGCAAATACCAAGCCAACGCACACCCCGTTGGTCAACACAGCCAGCAAGCCAAAAGCCACTTTGGTGTAAAGCCAATGGCTTGGCGCTGCCTGCGCCAGCAGCATGCCCCCGGTCACAAGCACGGCGACAAACGCGGGGATTTCAACCCACACATCCACCCGCTTGTGCAGGTCGGCCAGGAGCAGTTCATGCGCACGCCCCTGGCCAAGCAAGGCACGCTCAAACAAGGCCTCGGTCAAGACACAACCAAGCCACAGTCCAATGAATAAGAGATGAAGAATGAGTAACATGATCGGGACTGTGCCAGACAAAATACGGAAGGTCTTGAACTTTTCAGACATGGCTACACTGCCCGTATGCAGTGGGACAACAGACTGATCAAAGAACGACGCGGGTGCGATGCACCCACAAGCGCAGCCCTGTGGGCTCCGCATGGCGAGCTGGCAACGTGTGTACGTGCCTACGTGACCCGCAGCACGGTGGCTGCAAAACTTGGCGAGCTTGATCGGCTGAATTATTTTCCGGCGGCACCCACCTGCGCCATCACTTGGTTCATGCAGGGGGACTATGCGCACATGGACCTGGTTGGCAAGCTCATCCACCATGATTTGCCCCGGCCCGTGATGTTCACCGGGCCGCACACACAACCCACCGTCAGCGCCAATCCTGGCGAAGTGGACGTGTTTATCTTGCTGATCTTCCCAGACGCTTTGCACGCCTTGGCGGGACTTGACATTGCTGCGCTGGTGGATCGCTACTGCGCCCCCGTTGATGTGTTCGATGCGGACTGGCTGTTGATGGTGAATGCAGTTTTACATGCCGTGGACAACGCTGACCGTATTCAGATCATTGAAGATTTTCTGCTGCCGCGTTGGCGGGCGCTCGGCCAGGAAAGGTTATCCACTGGAAGTGCTTTTCAACATTGGGCGCACGTTGTAGCAAGCCGTGCGGCGATGCATGCGCAAGGGCGAAGCGAGCGACAGATAGACCGCCGCATCAAGGACTGGACAGGACTGCCCCTTCGGCAATTGCGGGGCATGGGGCGTGCCGAAAACACCTTGCTTNCCTTGGCAGCCGATCAGTTGAAGTGGGCCGATATTGCTGCAACGATGGGTTTTTCTGATCAAGCTCACCTGAGCCGCGAGTTTCGCCGCATCACGGGCTCGAACCCGCGTGAATTGAAGGATTTACTCACGCATGAGAGCCATTGGATGTACCAGATCTGGACATGAACAATACCGCCCTTTCACACGAAACTGGCATCACTACTTGGCACCAAAAGAGCCGATGAAGATCATGCCCTGGCTGGGCGAACCCATGCCTGGCTTACTGATGGTGAATGTGCCCGCGATTTCGTTGGCCGCTGGTCCGTAGAAATGACCATCCGACATCATGATGGTGGGGTTGGCTACGGATGGCGTTGAAACCAAAGCATTGAACGAACTACCGCTGAAGCTGCCCGTGCCCAACGTGACTGGAGCAAACGACGAGGGTAACGCTGGCGTTTCATATGGCGCATAAACAGCGTAGGTGCAGGCAGCGGCGGCAGCGGGGTAAACACAGGGCGCAATCGTGGATGCAGACCCCGCAACGTTGACAACATTTGTGATGTTCAACGCAGTAATGGTGCCGCTCCCGTTGGAGAAGCTGACACTCACGGTCACATCACCACTCACATTTTCGGAGCCGCCGACAGGCGTGTTGGCCAATACACCGGTCATCTTTCCGGTATAGGTTGCGGTGCCGCTGGTTGGCATGGTCATTGATGTCGTCGCCGTTGATCCACCGGCGTAGGCACTGTATGTGATGAGTGAGTCTGCGGGCAGATTACCCACCACGTTGTTGATGGCCCAGATACCAAAATCTGCGTAGCTGAGCGATACCAAACTTCCCGCCGTGCAGGGCGTTCCGCCGCTGATGCCGCTGCAACTGGTCGCCGACATAGTGAGTGCCGGAGACCCCGAGGCGAGGACAATCGAGTTGGGTAGTGTGGCAACGGCATTTACCAGCGTTTCACCCGGATTCGAATTTGCCGAGGTGAGTATGCTGTTGAACTGCACTCCCGCTGGGCCATTCACGACGTTGGCAGTTGTTATGCCACCGGTGGTTGTGCTCATAAAGGTCACCGGGCTCATCAACGAAGTGGGGATCATTGCGATCTTGGAAACCTGTAGGGTCGGCCCACCAAGCGAAACCGAGGTTGCTTGCAGGCACTTCGCAGTCCCAGGCTGTGCCTGGTGTGGCCGTGGTGCAGCTACCTACACCCGAGCCAAAGTCGTAGTAAGTGCCAGCGGGAAAGTTCGACAGCAGGTCACTGAGGTGAATGACCCCACTGGGTGGCGTGGTGCCCAGATTGGTGATGGTGATGGTGATGGTGTAGACAATCTTGTCACCGGTGATCACAGCCGTTTTGGTGATCGTCAGATCCGTCGGGGTACTTGTGCTCGGTGCTGGCACGACAACGGTGGCGCAAATATTCGTGTTATTGGCCGGGTTAGGGTCAACTACGCTGCTGCCTTGTGAGGCAGTGGCACAGTTCTGGAAGGTGCCGCCCTGAGGCAGATTGAAATAATAGAACGTGGTGCCATTCTGACCCACCGGAATAGAGCCGTTGTAAGTGCAGGCCATTGATGCAGGCACGGGCCCTGCGGTTTGCGAACACATGAAACTGCCGCTCGAACTGGTGAACAGAGTGCCCGCAGGTGGCGACACAGGTGTGTCGATCACGGTAATGGGGCTGCCTGATGCCAAGGGGCCGTTGTTGTGCACGGTCACGTCACAGTAAACCGCTTGGGGTCCATGGCTGGGGTCAAGCGCACAGTTCTTGGTGACCACCAGATCTGCACCAGTTGTAGTGCCCGGCGGAGGCACAGTGATCGTGGTGCAGATGTTTGTGTTGTCAGCCGTATTGGCCTCTGGTTGAGTGCCACTGTTGCCTTGCAACACCGTTGCACAGTTGGTGAATGTGCCACCCTGGGGTAAAGAGAAGGAGAAGAGGGCATCTTTGGACTCGCTGGGAGCCAAAGAAACATTGGCGCTACACGCGATGGGTGTGATGGGGCCCGCACCCGGTGTACAACTGATGGGCAACGTACCACCAGCGCCGGTGTAGGTGGCATCCGCAGGGGCACCGGAGACGATGTCGCTCAAACTGATTGGGCTTACCGAGGCCGCCAAGCCATTGTTGGTGACAGTGACGGTACACAGCACCGATTGAGCGCCGTTGATGGCGCAAGTCTTGGTCACGCCCAGGTCAGCGGTACTGGCCAAGCCACTGCCTACGCCAATGTTCATCCAGTAGCCATCCGTTAAAGACAAGCCTGTGATAAACGGCAGATAACTTTTGCTGGTGATGTAGTCAGCCAGCGTGGTTCCACCTTGTTGTTCCAGGACACGAGCGTAAAACCGCCATTTCATGGACGGGGCATCCCAGGCCCAGGTGGTAGTGATCGCTTTGCCAGCTGCATTCAAACCGCCGCTTAAACTGGCATTGAGTTGTGATGGTGTTTTGTTGTCGGCACTGCCCACCAAACTCCATCCTATGGGCAGATCACTGACAAGCAAGGTCATGGCCGGATCCCCTGGTGCTGGAGGAGGGGCTAAAGGATCTGTCAATATCACTGAATGGGCCGATGATGCATTAACCCAGAAGCCTTCTTTGGGTTCAATTCTCGACAGCACGTCATAGCCCTTGCTTTGGGCGTAGGCTGCCAACTCAGTAGGTGTCATCAAGGGGGTATAAAAAGCCCACTTCATCGCAAGCTTGTCCCATTTCCACACCGTCGTGATTTTGGATGGGTCGCCCAATCTCGCTGCGACATCGATCCCCGCAGCTTCACTGTTGCCGTTCAGGTTCCAACCGGCTACAAAATTGACAGATGTAATTGCTGAGGCATATGAGGTAAAAAACATACCCAGCACGACGAAAAGGCGGATGGTGAACGAAAGCATGACAAGCACCTGTAGTTGCTGGGGCAGCGAATACCGCTGATCCAACCTGACGAGCCAAACTGTGTTGACGAAATTTGAGCCTCTGCTGACCCGCAAAAGTGAGTCAGTCGTACATGGTGCATTGCATCATTTGTTCAACCAGAATCCACTGGTCGATTCAAGTCTCTTTTGTCCAAAGACTATGCAACTCACGCTATTCTCTATTTGCAATATTTATATGCGAGCCGGGCGCAGATGATGGTGGACATTGCCCACAAGCACAACTTCAGCATTCGCCAGCTTTACGAGTGGGGGCTACTGCGCACGGCCAAGATCAAGCGCATCGCCCAAGCTGAGGCAAGAACACAAGACCCATGCATCTTCCGAGAGATCCAACATGACGCACCCCATCGACCTCACATCTCTTTCCAATGCGGTCATGCGCCTGGCGCAAGGCTTTGAACGTTATCAGCGCGACACCTCAGACACCCAGATTCGTGACGGACTCATTCAACGCTTTGCGTTCACCTACGAGTTGTGCCACAAGATGCTCAAACGCTACCTGGAAAGTGTGTCGGCAACGCCTGGTGAATTCGACTCTGCTGATTTCCAGTACCTGATTCGTTCCGGCAACGAGCAAGGTTTGCTGCTGGGCGACTGGCCCACTTGGCGCAAGTACCGTGACATGCGCGGAAAAACCAGCCACGCCTACGATGAACAGATGGCCCTGGACGTGGTGGCTGGCATCGCCCCGTTTCTTCGAGAAGCGCACCACCTGCTTCAACAAATTACCTCGCGCCTGCAACCATGAGCCCCTTGCCCGACATCGACATTCGTCCTGAGCAATGGGCCATCGTTGAGAGCATCCTCAAACACCATGTTCCGGCCCATGAGGTGTGGGCGTTTGGCTCCAGAGCCAAGAAATCAGCCAAGCCCTATTCCGATCTGGACTTGTGCGTGCTGTCTGTGCACCCTTTGGGCTTGAGCCTGCGTGCCGAATTGACAGAAGCCTTTGCCGAATCCGATTTGCCCTGGAAAGTAGACGTGGTGGACTGGGCCACCACCAGTGAGTCGTTTCGCCAAATCATCCAGGCGAACAAGGTCGTGCTGCAAAAAGCATCGGGCGCAGCATCATCGCCGGGTGATAGCGACGTTGGTGAATGCGAATAAAAGCCATCGTTTGCTGCGCCCAGGTTGGGCGAGTCGCCGTTGTTGGCGACCAAGCGCAGGGCAAGGCTGGTGCGGCAGTCTTGATACGGCATCAACGCAAGAGCTTGCATGGGGTTGCTGAATATCGAAGCTCAACCCTGAAACGCTTGGTTGTGCGTACACGCCAATGGCTCACCTTTTCTGCTTTTGGGGATTTTTCAGGCGCAGGAATCGGTTGCAGATCACATTGAATTTGTGTATGATGCGCATCATGCGAAAAACATCATCCAATATTCGAACTGCTGCCAAGGAGGCTTCACACGAGCGCATCGTTCATGCCGCTGCACGCGCGATTCGACGCAGTGGTTATGACGGCACGGGTGTTGCCGACATCATGAAAGAAGCGGGCCTGACACATGGCGCTTTCTACGCTCACTTTGCATCCCGCGAAGCCATGCTGGCTGAAGCGGCAGACCGTGCGGGAGCTGAATCCAACGCCGTTGCAGCCAGTGTCATCGCCGCAGTCCCTCCAGACCAGGCCTTGCGGGCGCTTATGCAGGTTTATCTCTCCAAGGAACATCTTGCCAGCATTGAGAACGGTTGCCCAATTTCGGCCCTAGGCTCTGAAATGCCACGTCAATCGCCGGAAGTGCGCCTTGCAGCCACGCGCCGCATCAAGGAGATGATTGATCTCGTCGCACGCCAAATGCCAGACTGGGGGCAACCCAGCGCACATGAGCGTGCGCTTGTGACCGTAGCCACGATGGTGGGCACATTGATACTGGCCCGCGCTGTCGATGACGCGACCTTGTCAGAAGCGTGGTGTAACGCAACCTTGAAGAACTTGGCTCCTATCAAAGCCAAGTCCATCGACTGAAGTTTTTTTATCTAAAAATATGATGATCATCATGCGAAATTCCAAAATAGTCCAAACCATTAGTTTCAACCCCACCACTTTTTAAAAAGAGGAAAAACCATGAAAGCATTCATTCTTGATCGCTATGGAAAAAAGAGCGCATTGCGGCTGGCAGAGATGTCCACGCCGGAGCTGCGTGCCGACGAGGTGTTGATCGAGGTCCACGCGGCTGCAGTCAACCTGATCGATGTCAAGGTTCGAAACGGCGAATTCAAGCTCATCCTGCCGTACCGACCGCCGTTCGTGCTCGGGCACGACGTGGCTGGCATCGTGGTGCGTGTCGGCTCGCGCGTCAGCCGAATCAAGGTGGGGGACGAGGTCTACGCCAGGCCCTATGACCTGCGCATCGGGACCTTTGCAGAACTCGTGGCGGCCCATGAAGACACGGTGGCGCTCAAGCCCAGGAACATCAGCATGGAGGAGGCCGCCTCCATCCCCCTGATCGGTTTGACGGCATGGCAGGCGCTGGTCGAAAAGGCCAAGCTCCGCAAAGGTCAGAAGGTCTTCATCCAGGCAGGCTCCGGCGGAGTGGGCACGTTCGCAATCCAGCTGGCCAAGCACCTGGGTGCCACGGTGGCCACCACCACCAGCACCGGGAACGTCCCACTGGTCAAGGGCCTGGGGGCCGATGTCGTCGTCGACTACAAGAAGGAAGCGTTCGAAGAGCAACTGCACGACTACGACGTGGTGCTGAACAGCCAGGACGAAAAGACCTTGAAGAAGTCCCTGGGCGTGGTCAAGCCCGGCGGCCACGTCGTGTCCATCACCGCGCCAGTCGACCTGCAGTTCGGGGAGGACATCAAGGCTTCGTGGCCAGTGAAACAGATTTTCAGAGCGCTGAGCTTCGGCGTTCGCCGGCAAGCCCAGCGCCTCGGGGTCCACTACAGCTTCCTGTTCATGAGGGGCAACGCCAGCCAGCTGAAGCAAATCGCGCAGCTCATCGAGTCGGGCACCATCCGCCCGGTGGTCGACAAGGTCTTCCCCTTCGATGCCACCAACGAAGCATTGGCTTACGTCGAAAGCGGACGTGCCAAAGGCAAGGTTGTGATCAAGGTTCGCTGAACCGTCGCCATTGTCTTGCACGCAATGGCACGTTCTCAAGTATGACGTTCATCATACGTAGTTCCATTTAACCCCAGGAATCCCCCATGAAAATCAAAAATTCTGTTGTTCTTATCACCGGTGCCAACCGCGGAATCGGTCTGGCATTTGCGCACGCTTTGCTCGCCCGTGGCGCACGCAAGGTCTACGCTGCTGCGCGCAATCCTTCTACGGTCACTTTGCCAGGTGTTCAGGCTTGCCCAACCCGGCGGCTTTCTCGCGCAGGACAGTGATGCCGTCGCACGTCGCATTTTTGAGACCAACTTCTTTGGCATGCTGAACATGAGCAAGGCCTTTGCGCCAGTGCTCAAAGCCAATGGCGGAGGTGCGCTGCTCAATGTGCTCTCGGTCGCGTCATGGGTCAACGGCAGTGAGTTGGCCGCCTATTCGGCGAGCAAGTCGGCAGCCTGGTCGCTGACCAATGCACTGCGCCACGAGCTGGCGGGGCAGAAAACCCAGGTACTGGGCCTGCACATGGCCTATGTGGACACCGATCTCACACGCGGTTTCGATGTGCAGAAGAGCAGCGCTGAAGAGATCGTCCAGCGTGCGCTTGACGGGCTGGAGGCCGGTGCCGACGAAGTGTTGGCAGATGTGCTGACCCAGCAGGTCCGACAAGGACTGGCAGCACCACGCCCCGTCTACCTGCCCCAAGCCAATTGAGCACAGACCATCCAACACAACCCATCAGAAAGACAACCATGTTATTGACACCGTTTAAGACATCTTCCTTGCAATTGAACAATCGCGTCGTCATGTCGCCGCTCACCCGAAGCCGCGCTTCACAGGACAACATCCCCACTGCGCTGATGGCAGAGTACTACGGCCAACGCGCGACAGCGGGCTTGATCATCACCGAAGGTACTTCACCATCGCCCAGCGGGCTGGGCTACCCGCGCATGCCCGGTCTTTTCAATGCTGCTCAAGTCGCGGGCTGGAAGCAGGTGACCGATGTCGTGCATTCAAAAGGCGGGAAGATCGTCGTTCAACTGATGCACACCGGACGGGTATCGCACCTTGCCAATCTCCCGGCAGGTGCCGAGGTGCTGGGGCCTTCAGCAGACCCGTGCCCTGGCGAGATGTTCACGGACACCCAAGGCATGCAGCCGCATTCCACGCCCAGGGCGATGACGCAGGCGGACATTGCTGCAACCGTGGATGAATATGCGCAATCGGCCAAACTGGCCATCGAAGCAGGTTTTGATGGCATTGAATTGCACGCTGCGAATGGTTACCTGATCGAGCAGTTCCTGAATGCCAACGTCAACCAGCGAACCGATGGCTATGGCGGCAGCATCGAAGGCCGGAACCGCTTTGCACTGGAAATTGCACGCGCGACCGTTGCCGCCATTGGTGCAGACAAGGTGGGTATTCGTCTGTCCCCACACGGTGTGTTGGGTGGCACAGGCACATTCCCTGAAGTGGATGCGCAATACCTTGCGCTGACAGAAGCCTTGTCGGCACTTGAATTGGCCTATATCCACGTTTTGGATCATTCCGCCTTGGGCACACCGCCCGTACCAGAAGCAACCAAAAAAGCCTTGCGTGCCGCCTTCAAAGGCACGTTCATTCTTGCCGGAGGCTTTGACCACAACAGTGCCAAGGCTGCGCTGGCTGAAGGTCGTGCGGATCTGATTGCATTTGGCAGACCGTTTATCGCGAATCCAGATTGGGTTGCCCGTATGCGAAGTGGCGCGGCAGGCAATGCCCTGGACATGTCAACGTTCTACACGCCTGGCCCAAAGGGCTACACCGACTATCCAACCCTAGGAGCCTGACCATGAAGACCAGCGCAATGCAACATTTTTTGAAGGCCGCTCTGGTCGGGCTCGCAATGGCCGCGACCCTCCTTCCCGCCTCAGTAAGCGCCGCAGATGCGGTGTCCACGGGGATGCCCCAAAACCAGTCCATCTCTAGCCAAGCGTTGGAAAACTCCTGGAAGAGTGTGGCCACGCAGACCATCACGGCAGGCGACGTGAGCTTCGCGTACCGTGAGTTGGGCAAACAAAACGGCGGAACGCCCGTGGTGCTTCTTGCCCATCTGGCCGCCGTGCTGGACAACTGGGACCCCCGGATCGTGGATGACATTGCAGCCAAGCACCATGTGATTGCTTTCGACAACCGTGGCATCGGGGCATCCAGTGGCTCACCGTCGAATTCCATGGAGCAAATGGCCGACGATGCCGTGACCTTCATCAAGGCCATGGGGCTCAAACAGGTCGATTTATTCGGGTTTTCGATGGGCGGCATGATTGCCCAGGAGATCGTATTGAAGGAGCCGCAACTCGTTCGGAAAATGATTCTCGCGGGAACCGGCCCCGCAGGCGGGCCAGGCATCAGCAACGTGGCGGGTGTGGCGAACTATGACCTGCTCCGTGCGACATTCACCGGCCAGGACCCGAAGCAGTACCTCTTCTTTACGCGCACGCCAAACGGTATCGAAGCTGGCAAGGCATTCATCAGGCGCTTGCAAGAGCGTAGCGAGAATCGCGACAAGGAAATTGCCATCTGGGCCTATGTGAAGCAGCTTCAGGCGCTCAATGCATGGGGGCAGAAGCATCCGGCCGATCTCTCGGTGATCAAGCAGCCCGTACTCGTTGTCAACGGCGACGCTGACCGCATGGTTCCCACGCTGAACACACACGACTTGGCGCGGCGGCTTCCGAACAGCACTGTGGTCATCTATCCCGATGCCGGTCATGGCGGGATATTCCAGTTCCACGCCGAATTCGTGCCCAGTGCACTTGAGTTCCTTGCTCGATAGGCACTGCTGGCGCGAAGCGTGTCACGAGATCGCAGCCAGAACCCACCCATAGAAAGAATTCAATATGAGCCACACCCACCTCACAGTCCCCACCCGCTTTTTGGAAGTCGATGGCGACAAATTCGCTTATCGTCGCTGGGGCAATGCCACGTCAGACCAACCGCCCATGTTGTTCCTGCAACATTTTCGTGGTGGCATGGACAATTGGGATCCCTTGATGACCGACGGTCTGGCCGAAGGCCGTGAAGTCATTCTCTACAACGGTCGGGGTGTTGCTTCGTCCGGCGGCAAACCGCGCACCCGCATCGAGGACATGGCCGACGATGCGGCAGCCTTCGTGCGCGCGCTGGGCCTGCAACAGATCGACCTGCTGGGCTTTTCGCTGGGCGGCTTCCAGGCACTGGATCTGACTTGGCGCCATCCCACTCTGGTGCGCAAGTTGATGCTGTTGGGTACCGGACTGCGCGGCGGCAACCCCGATATGGAGCAGCGCGTGCTGACCACCGCTGTCCATCCCGTTCCCGATTTTGAAGATTTTCTGTACCTGTTCTTCGGCCGCTCGGCGCAGGCTGAGCAGGCCGCAAAAGAGTTCTGGGAACGGCGTCACCAGCGCAAGGACCAAGATCCGCCGTCCTCCCAGGAGGCAGGGATTGCCCAGATCGAGGCCAACGTACTCTATCTGCCAAGGTTGTCGGAGGACGATCCCTTTGCCTATTTGCGCGGCATTCGCCACCCCACGTTCATTCTTAATGGGGTGAACGATGTGATGATCCCGACCATCAACTCGTTCTACATGGCTCGCAACATGCCGAACGCCCAGTTGTTCATCTACCCCGACGCGGGCCACGCCGCACAGTTCCAGTACCCGCAGCGCTTCCTGCGTCACGCTGTCCAGTTTCTGAGCGAGTGATGTGATGGTAGTCATCGTCCGAGTGCGCTCTTCATTTCTAAAGGATGCCCGAAATGCTTCAATTTAAATTCCTGTTGTGGGCACTCGCCCAGATGCTGCAACGAAAGATCAAGCACAACCCCGACTGCGCACAGTATGTCAAGGGCAAACGCCTGGTATTTCAGATTCGCACAGCTTCCGGTTCTGGCCGCCACTATGTCATCGAAAACGGTGCGATCCGGTCCTTTAAGGATGCCCAGGCAGCCTTCATCCGAGGCGTGGGCAGCAAAGACTTGACCATCAGCGGCGACTTTCGCGAAGTGATGTGGTTCCAGGGGCTGACGGCATTCCTCCAGCCCCCGAAGATCATTTCTCCCTATGACCGAACCACCTTCTGAGGCCCCCATGAAAACTGTCCTGCTGAATCAAGCTTTGACCCTCCCCAACGGCATCGTACTGCGCAACCGCCTCGCCAAAGCGGCTATGAGTGAAACGCTGGCGACCTACGACAATCGCCCGACCCCGGACTTGGTACAACTGTACCGGCGCTGGGGTTCCTCGGGGCTCGGAATGATCTTGACGGGCAACGTGATGATTGACCGCCGCGCACTGGGCGAGCCAGGCAATGTGGCGATCGAGGACGAGACAGACTTGCCAGTCCTTCGACAATGGTCACAAGCGGCAACCGAGCAAGGGGCGGCCATCTGGGTACAGCTCAATCATCCGGGAAAACAATCAGCCAAGGGATTGAATGCGTACAACCTTGCACCCTCGGCTGTTCCTTTTCGGGAGGACATGGCGGCAATATTTGAGACCCCGCGCGAAGCCAGCCCGTCCGAGATACAGGACATCATTGAGCGATTTGGCCGAAGCGCGGCCATCTGCAAGAAGGCCGGATTCGGTGGCGTGCAGATACACGGGGCGCATGGTTACCTGGTCAGCCAGTTCCTCTCTGCGCACCACAACCGCCGCAACGACGAATGGGGCGGCAGCCTCGAAAACCGGCGGCGCTTCGTGCTGGCTGTTTATGCGGAAATTCGTCGCCAGGTCGGGCCGGATTTCCCGGTGGCGATCAAGCTCAACTCGACCGACTTCCAGCGCGGGGGCTTTACCGAAGAAGAGTCGCTCGAGACCATCCGCGCGTTGGCCGATGCGGGCATCGACCTGATCGAGATATCGGGCGGCACCTATGAGGCCCCCGGCATGGGCGTCAATATGCAAGAGCCGAAGAAGGCTTCCACCCTTGTCCGTGAAGCCTACTTCCTCGAATTTGCCGAGAAGGTGCGCGCCGCAGTGAAAGTGCCGCTGATGGTGACTGGAGGCTTCCGCACAGCGGCCGGCATGAACGACGCCCTGCGCTCCGGCGCGCTGGATGTGGTGGGCCTGGCGCGGCTGCTGGCGATCGACCCCGACGCACCCGCCGCCTTGCTGCAAGGGCGCGACAGCCCGCAGCAGGTCCGCCCGATCATCACCGGTATCAAGGCAGTTGATCGCATGGGGGTCATGGAGGTGTGGTGGTACGAGCGCCAACTCAAGCGCATTGCAAAGGGCAAATCGCCGCGTCCCGACGAAAGCGGGCTGACAGCTTTCTTGAAGTCTGCTTTGAGCGGCGGTTGGGGGACCTTTCGCACTCGCCGCTCGCGGGCGTGAAGGCAAAACCGGGCAGCTTCGCTGTCCAGATGTAGCGATTTGTGGCTGCATGTGCATGCCAGCGAAAAACAAGATACCGAAGGAGACACTGAATGTTTCATAGTGTGCGTCGTCCCGATCTGCTGATCATCGTTCTTGCTTCAGCAGGTATTCTCATGGTCACCATGGGCATCCGACAGTCATTCGGGCTCTTCGTCAGTCCTGTGAATACCTCGACGGGTCTGGGTATTGCCACCATCAGCTTTGCTTTGGCTATCGGCCAATTCGCCTGGGGTGCTGTTCAACCAGTGGCTGGAGCCATTGCTGATCACTATGGTCCGCGGCCTGTACTCATCGCGGGCCTAATTATTTTGGCGCTCGGTTGCCTCATTACGCCCTTTGTTTCGAGTGGATTTGGTCTTACCGTTTCACTCGGTCTATTGACTTCGGTGGGGGCGGGAATGGGTAGTTTTTCCGTGCTGATTGGTGCGGCAGCTCGGCGTCTACCGGTAGAGTCAAGAGGTGCGGCCTCCGGGATCATCAATGCTGGCGGTTCTTTTGGGCAGTTTGTTTTCGCACCCCTCCTGCAAAGACTTATTCAGGGTATCGGCTGGATGGGTGCTATCGGCTCCATGGCGGTCGTGGCTCTGGCCGCCATCCCTCTCGTCAGCCGGGTGACAGGAACGCAGCCAGCAGTTGACGCTCATGGCGTACACAACGGTGGGTTAAAGCGAGCGATTCTGGATGCACTCAAGAACCCCAGCTATCTCCTTTTGCATGCTGGTTTTTTTACCTGTGGTTTTCACATTGCCTTCTTGGTGACGCACTTGCCAGGTGAAGTGGGCCTCTGCGGTCTACCGCCTAATGTGGCCAGTTGGTCTTTGGCGCTGATTGGCATCGCCAATATATTTGGCAGTCTTCTTGCAGGCTCATTCGTGGCGAAGTATCGGAGCAAATACATCCTGTCAGTAATGTATGGTTCAAGAACGCTACTCATCTTGGGGTATCTGATGATGCCCAAAAATGAGTGGACTTACTACCTGTTCGCAATAGGACTTGGTCTTACCTGGCTCGCCACCGTGCCCCCGACCGCAGCCATCGTTGGCAAGCTGTTTGGTACCCGTTACCTCGCGACTTTGTTTGGATTGACATTGCTGTCGCACCAGATTGGAGGATTTCTAGGAGCCTGGCTGGGCGGTATCTCGATGAGTCAGTTCGGAGACTTCACTTGGATGTGGTACGCCGATATGGGCTTGGCGACCTTGGCAGCCTTAGTAAATCTGCCAATCCGCGAGGAACGTGTCAAAAGAATCGTCACGGCATAGTCTGGAATTGCTGGTGGGGTGCAGGTTAACTTGTATTCTGATGAACCGGAATGCTCAGGCATCCAATGAGGTATGAGCCTGAAGTCGCAATTTGATGTGAATTGAATTTTTATGCGTTACACATCATATCTATCAAGATTTTTTCTAATTTATGATCTGAAACACATATTTTGAATTGACTGACTATGTGTTTGACATCAAAATTTCCGGCATTCGAGATACTTTTTGATGCCAAACGCAAATTCATTGCTCACCCTACAAGATGCAGGCGAACGCTGCCAGCAGCTGCGCAAAGCTGCGGGCAAAACCCAGTCTGAAGTCGCCGCCGCTGCCGGGCTGCGGCAGGAAACGCTTTCTCGCTTCGAGCGAGGCCGCTCAAGCGACCTGTCCACCACCAAACTCTTGCGGGTGCTGGAGGTTTTGGGCATGCAAATGGCGTTTGTTCCCGCCACCCGGCGGCCCAATTTGAACGAGTTGCTCCAGGAGCGCCGTCAGGGGGCATCCGCTGTGAATGGCCAACCATGATCAACAGCGCTGCCCTCAACGCATCGCCAATGACCGTAGGCCAGGCCGGGCTGAACGTCTTTGTCAACGGCAGGCATGTGGCGGTGCTGCAAAGTCCGTCAGGGTTTGAGCACTATCTGACCTACCTCAACGGCACCCGCCCAGAGGATTTTGTGTCGCTGCTGATGCCGGTGCAGTCCCACAGTTGGGAATGGCCCAGCCTGCATCCCTTCTTTCAGGTGAGCCTGCCCGAGGGCTTTTTGCTGTCCGTATTGAAAGAGCAATTGGGGCCGCATCTGGGGGCCAGCCCGATTGACCTGCTGTCCGTGGTTGGGCACAACATGATTGGCCGTGTGCAGTTAAGCGCAGGCATCAGCCCCCAGCCACAGTTGGCCGTCAATCAGCTTGACGGCTTGCTGCATGGCAGCGCCTCCCGCGAAGTGTTCATGGGCCTGATGAGCCAATACGCCGCCTCTGGCGTGTCAGGTGTGGTGCCCAAATTTCTGACCCCTGAAACCCAAGCGCTGTTTCGCAAAGGCACGGTTTCTACCGAGCGGCACATCGTCAAAGCCAGCTCGGATAAGCAGCCGTTCATCGGCCTCAACGAACACCTGTGTATGACAGCGGCCAGAGCCACGGGGTTTGCTGTGGCCCAAACCGTGGTCTCAGACGACGGCCAAATCCTGGTGGTGGAACGCTTTGATATTGATCCCGTCAGTGGCCAGCGACTGGGGTTTGAAGATTTTTGCAGTCTGCTCGGGCTGAATGCGGATCAAAAATACAACGCCACCTGGGAACGCACCGCCCGCCTGGTGCGTGACTTCGTTCCTGCACCGGGTTTGCGTGCATCCTATGAGCAGTTGGCCGTGACGCTGCTGCTGACTTACGCCCTGGGCAACGCCGATTGCCATACCAAGAACCTGGCGTTTTTGTATTCCGGCTATGAGGACGTGCGTGTGGCCCCCATCTACGACATGTTGACGATCCTGGCCTATGACAGCTACGCCGACAACCCACCGGGTATGTACATCGACGGGCGCAAGAGCTGGGACAACATGAAGCCGGTCTGGCGGCTGCTGCAGGTTTTTCTGGGAATAGACCCGCCCCGCCATCGTGAGCTCATTGAAAGGGTCTGCACGGCGGTGGCATCCACCATTCCTGAGGTGATTCAGCATATGAAGCACACACCTGGTTTCGACCCGGTTGGCGCACGCATGTTGTGGCACTGGAACGAGGGGCTGAACCGCCTCAATCAGCGCATCAGCATGCCGGTGCCTGACATCAAGGCGCTGACCATAGAGGCAGGAGCTGCAGAACCCAAGCCGCCGCAAAAGTTTGCTGCGCCCAGGTTTGGGGAGTCGCCGTTGTTGGCGACCAAGCGCAGGGCAAAGCCGCATCCGCCGTCCTGACACAGCCTCATTCAATCGCCACACAGCCCGTACTCCCGAACAGTGACCACCGATATGTTTACTCCATGCTCAGAACCAGCCGCTTGCCAAGCACGCGGGCGGCACGGTCGAGCTGCTTGAGGCTGGGCCAGTGGTGGGGGTCTTCCAGGCGCTGGGCTGCCGCCCATGAGGTATCGAGCCCGCGAGCAAGGTCAGCCACGGATCGGTCTCCACGGGCGTGGCGCAGCAGCAGCGAAGACTGTGTTTTTGCATCCGGCGCGATGTAGTGGGCATCTGCCACGCCCTGGCTGGGTGTTGCAATGGTGTGCCCTTGGTCAAGATGCCAACCCAACATGGCAGACAACACCTCAGAGCCGTTGAACAGCGCCTCTTCAAGCGTGGTGCCTTCGGTAAAGGTATCAGGCAGGTCAATAAATTCGACCAACAGGCCCCCGCCCTCTTGAGGGGTGATGCGGGCTGGGTAACTGGTTTGCATGAAAACTCCTTATTTCAGTTTGACACCGGTTTGGCGGGCAATGGTGGAGAGCAAACCAGCGCCTACATCCTTGCCGCCATGCACCGGGACTGGCACGGCAACACCGTCTTTGACCATGATGTGGTGACTGCCGTTGACCCGATCCATGATCCAGCCAGCGGCTTTGAGTTTGGCGATGATTTGTTTCCCGTTCATGCCTCTATTGTCTATCAAAAAAGATATATTGCAGACAATCCGTGCAAGCCCGCACGTATAACCATCGCATATCTGTTTTGCGCATAAGCACATGACACAACAGTCGTTCCGTTTTTGACCAAGCGCTTTCAAAATCGCCCACAGTCACTCCACAGAACCACGCCCCCATGCGCCCACGTACACCATGATTGAACTCAAGCACATCAGCCTGACCTACCCCGGCCACCCAACCCCGGTGCAGGCCTTGCGCGGCATTGACCTGCGGGTGCGCGCCGGTGAAATCTTTGGCGTGATTGGCCGCAGTGGGGCGGGCAAGAGTTCGCTGATCCGGGTCATCAACCTGCTCAACCGGCCCACGCAGGGCCAGGTGCGGGTGGCGGGGGCGGAGCTGACGGCGTTGTCCGCGCCAGAGCTGCGCACCGCGCGGCATCAGATTGGCATGATCTTTCAGCACTTCAATCTGCTGAGTTCGCGCACCGTGTTTGACAACGTGGCGCTGCCGCTGGAGCTGTTGCACGAGAGCCCGGCGCTGATCAAACGCCGGGTGAATGAGCTGCTGGATCTGGTCGGCCTGTACGCGCAGCGTGACCGCTACCCGGCGCAGATCAGCGGCGGCCAGAAGCAGCGGGTGGGCATTGCCCGCGCCCTGGCCAGTAGCCCCAAGGTGTTGCTGTCGGACGAGGCCACCTCGGCGCTGGACCCGGAAACCACGCGCTCGATTCTGGGCCTGCTGCGCCAGATCAACCGCGACTTTGGCCTGACGATTGTGCTGATCACGCACCAGATGCAGGTCATCAAACAGGTGGCCGACCGCGTGGCGGTGATCGATGCCGGGCACATCGTGGAGCAGGGCGAGGTGATCAACGTGTTCACCCATCCGCAGCACGCCACCACCCGCAGCCTGATTGACGAAATCCTGCCGCAAGAGCTGCCCGCCAGTGTGATTGCACGCATCCGCCACCTGATGGCCACCGAGCCCAGCAACCAGGGCCGACTGCTGCGCCTGGCCTTTGCCGGTGAAGATTCGAATCAGCCGCTGCTATCGGACATCAGTCGCCGCTTCGGCGTGGACATCAACATCCTGCACGGTCAGGTGGACGACATCCAGGGCCAGGTGTTT
>VIKI01000060.1:0-13452 GCA_008080595.1 Comamonadaceae bacterium | reverse complement strand
GTTTGGCTCGCTGGCATTACACGCCCGTGGCGAAACCAGCCAGGTGGCCGCTGCCGTGGCGCACCTGCGTGGCGCGGGTGTGTTGGTGACCGAAGAGGAGCTGAGCCATGTTTGACACCTTCACACCGCAATTGCTGGAACTGTTCGCCACCTCGCTGTGGGAGACGCTGGTGATGGTTGGCCTCTCGGGCCTGGCCGGCACCGCGCTGGCCTTGCCGCTGGGCGTGCTGCTGCACCTGACCCACCCTGGTGGCGTATTGGAAAACCCCCGGCTCAACCGCGTGGTGGGCGGCATGGTGAATGCGGTGCGCTCCACGCCGTTCATCATCTTGCTGGTGGCCATCATTCCGTTCACCCGGCTTGTGACGGGTTCGTCGATTGGCACGGCCGCTGCGGTGGTGCCACTGACGATGGCCGCTGCGCCCTTCATCGCCCGGCTGATCGAGTCGGCCCTGCGCGAGGTCGATCACGGCCTGGTGGAAGCGGCGCTGGCCATGGGGGCCAGCACGCCGCAGATCGTCTTCAAGGTGCTGCTGCCCGAGGCGTTGCCCGGCATTGTGGCGGCGCTGACCATCACGCTGGTGAGCCTGACCGGCTACTCGGCCATGGCCGGGGCGATTGGCGGCGGCGGCCTGGGTGACCTGGGCATCCGCTACGGCTACCAGCGCTTTTTGCCCGAGGTGATGCTGGCCGTGGTGCTGGTGCTGATTGCCTTTGTGCAGCTGCTGCAAAGCCTGGGCGACTGGGCGGTGCGCCGCTTGAGTCACAAATAACTATTATTTTGATAGCTGCTTGCGCATGTTTTACAAGGGCTAGAGGCCAATTTCTTATCTATTTTCATCACTTTTTGAGAGAATTCACCATGAAAAAACGCTCCCTGATCCAATCCGCTCTTGTTGTGGCCCTCGCCGCCACGTTTGCCAGCCCGCTGCTGGCGCAAGACAAGCCGCTCAAAATTGGTGTCACCGCCGGGCCGCACGCGCAGATTTTTGAGCAGGTGAAGAAAATCGCCGAGAAAGATGGCCTGAAGATTCAGATCGTTGAGTTCAGCGATTACGTGCAGCCCAACGCCGCCCTGGCCACCGGTGACCTGGATGCCAACAGCTACCAGCACAAACCGTATCTGGATCAGCAGATCAAAGACCGTGGTTACAAACTGGTCAACGTGGGCTACACCGTCAACTTCCCCATCGGCCTGTATTCCAAGAAGGTCAAGCGCCTGGAAGACCTGAAGGAAGGAGCCAAGTTCGGCATCCCCAATGACCCGACTAACGGCGGACGTGATCGACAACCCGAAGAAGCTCAAATTTGTCGAGCTGGATGCGGCCCAGTTGCCCCGTTCGCTGGACGACCTGGATGCCTCGGCCATCAACACCAACTACGCCTTGTCAGCGGGCCTGAGCCCGGCCAAGGATGCCATTGCCCAGGAAAGCGCCAAGAGCCCGTATGTGAACCTGATCGCCGTGCGTGAGCAAGACAAGGACAAACCCTGGGTCGCCAAGCTGGTCAAGGCCTACCACTCGGAAGAAATCCGCCAGTTCATCCAGACCCAGTTCAAGGGCGCGGTAATTGCCGGGTTTTGACCAGCCCCCCAAGCCACGCTGATCGCCCACACCACGGTGGTCAGCGCAGGTGCTCCACCACCAGCACTGCCTTGGCCAAACCCTTGCCACTGTTGCGAATGGCGTGCGGCACATCGACCGCATAGCGTGCGCTGTCACCGGCTTTGAGCAGCTTGCTGCTGTCGGCGGCTTGCACGGTCAGCGAGCCGTGCAGCACCGACAAATGTTCCTTGGCCCCGGCCTCATGGGGTTCTGAGGCCAGCACGCCACCGGGCTCCACGCTCAGTTCGTACCACTCCACTTTGCCCGCCAGCGCAATCGGCCCCAGGATGCGCAGGGTGCATTTGCCGTCATTGCTGGTGGTCACTGGAATGGTGTGCGCCAAGACCAGTTCCACCGCCGGGCTGGCCTTGTTGGGTGACCCACTGTCGAGCAAATCTGTCAGGCTGATGCCCAGCGCCGTGGCCAGCCGCCAGAGCACGCCCACGGTGGGGTTGGCCTGATTGCGCTCCACCTCCGACAGCATGGACTTGGACACCCCCGCACGTTTGGAGAGCTCGTCCAGCGAGAGCTTTTGTGCTTTGCGCAGGGCTTGCAGCGTAGAGCCAACGGCAGGCGGGCCGTCAGTGTGGGGATTGGGGGAGAAGACTTGCGCCATGTTTGTATTGGTCGGTAAAATGAATTTATGTTCGGTATACCGGAAATATCCGATCAATCAATCTTACCCCTTCATGACCGATATGACCACGATCACCACGCCCGGCCACTATTTGCAATTTGCCAGTGACAACACCTCAGGTATCTGCCCTGAGGCCATGCAGGCCTTTGTGGCGGCCAATGCTGGCTTTGCCGCGTCTTATGGCAATGACGATGCCACCCACCAGGCGTGCGACCGCATTCGCGAGGTGTTTGAGACCGATGCCGAGGTGTTCTTTGTGTTCAACGGCACGGCGGCCAACTCGATTGCCCTGGCCGCGTTGTGCCAGTCTTACCAGGCCGTGATTTGCAGTGACACGGCGCATGTGGAAACCGATGAGTGCGGCGCACCGGAGTTTTTTTCCAATGGCTCCAAGCTGCTCTCGGCCCCGCACCGCCACGGCAAGCTCACCTCTGCCGGTGTACTGGAGGTCATCACCCGCCGCACCGATGTGCATTACCCGCGCCCCAAGGTCGTCACGCTGACCCAGTCTACCGAGCTGGGCACGATCTACCAAAAGGGCGAAATCAGTGGCCTGAGCCGCATTGCCCAAGAGCACGGCCTGAAGGTTCACATGGACGGCGCACGTTTTGCCAATGCCGTGGCCGCCCTCAAGGTGGCCCCGGCCGACATCACCTGGCGCTCCGGGGTGGATGTGTTGTGCTTTGGTGGCACCAAGATGGGCCTGCCGATTGGCGAGGCGATTGTGTTTTTTGACCGCAAGCTCGGCGATGAGTTTTCTTACCGCTGCAAACAGGCCGGGCAGCTGGCTTCCAAAATGCGCTACCTGTCGGCCCCCTGGCTGGCCATGCTGACCGACAACACCTGGCTGCGCCACGCTGCGCACGCCAACGCCATGGCGCACCGTCTGTCAGAAAAAATCGCCAGCATTCCTGGGGCTGAAATGCTGCTGCCCACCGAGGTGAATGGTGTCTTTGTCAACCTGCCCGAACCCGCCATTGCCCAGCTCAAGGCCCTGGGCTGGGCCTTCTACACCTTCATTGGCGGAGGGGCTCGCTTCATGTGTTCCTGGGCCACCACCGAAGCGGCGGTGGATCATCTGGCACATGATTTGGAGCGGGTGCTGGCGGGGTAAGTGAACGGTTTTGCAAACCTATGTACAAAACAGCGGCGCACTTGCATATGACGATTGGGCGCATGCAAACCAAGAAGATCAACGTCAAAGACAGCGTCTGGCACGCCCCCCAATGAGCCTGCCAACCCGCACTGGGCGGGCTAACGCATGGCTTTAGCCAGTGCCTGGTCAATGTCCCAAAGAATGTCGTCCAGCGTTTCCAGCCCGACAGACAAGCGGATCAGGTCGGGGGGCACACCGGCGGCAATCTGCTGTGCCTCGTCCATTTGCCGGTGGGTGGTGGAGGCCGGGTGAATCACCAGCGTCTTGGCATCACCGATATTGGCCAGGTGCGACAGAAATTCCACGCTGTCGATGAACTTCTGCCCGGCCGCCGCACCACCCTTGATGCCAAATGACAGCACCGCGCCGGCACCGCGTGGCAGGTATTTTTGTGCCAGCGCGTGGTACTTGCTGGACGGCAGGCCGGGGTAGTTGACCCAGGCCACACTGGGGTGTGCTTCCAGATGCCGGGCCACGGCCAGCGCATTGGCGCAGTGCCGATCCATGCGCAGGGAAAGGGTCTCGATGCCTTGCAGCAGCAGAAAGGCGTTGAACGGCGAGAGCGCCGGGCCAAAGGTGCGCAAGCCTTCCATGCGGCATTTGGCGGTGAAGCCAAAGTCGCCAAAGGTCTCGAAGAAACGCACACCGTGGTACCCGGCTGAGGGCTCGGTCATGCCGGGAAAGTGGCCGTTGTCCCAGGGGAATTTGCCTGATTCCACAATGACTCCGCCCATGGTGGTGCCATGACCGCCAAGGAACTTGGTGGCCGAATGCATGACGATGGCCGCACCATACTCAAAGGGGCGGCACAGGTAGGGCGAGGCAAAGGTGTTGTCGATGAAGAGAGGTAACCCGGCGGCGTTGGCTATGGCGGCTACACGTTCAATGTCCAGCACATTGAGCGAGGGGTTGCCCAGCGTTTCGGCGTACAGCGCTTTGGTTTTGGGCGTGATGGCGCGGGCAAAGTTTTCCGGGTCGTCCGAGTCCACAAACACCGTGTGGATGCCGAGCTTGCGAAAGTTCACATCGAGCTGGGTGTGTGTGCCGCCATACAGGGTGCGCGCGGCCACGATCTCGTCACCGGCTTCCACCAGGTTGAGCAAGGCAATCATCTGTGCCGCCATGCCGCTGGACACGGCCACCGCGGCGCGACCCCCTTCCAGCGCCGCCACCCGCTCCTCCAGCACCGCTACGGTGGGGTTGGACAGGCGTGAGTAGACGTTGCCAAATGTTTGCAGGTTGAACAGGCTGGCGGCGTGCTCCGGGCTGTCAAACACATAAGAAGAAGTTTGGTAGATCGGCACAGCGCGGCTGCCAGTGGCGGCATCCGGGATCTGCCCGGCGTGCAGGCTCAGGGTGTCGAATCCGAAGGTGTGGTCGGCCATGGGAGTTTCTTTCAAAGGGGGCGGCGGGCAGAGATGACACCGGTGTTCACACCCATGTAGTTCAGGCCACCAAACAGGCGGGCGTATTCGATCTTGACGCAGCGATCCATCACCACCGTCAGCCCGGCGGCTTCGGCCAACTGCTGGGCATCGAGGTTGATCACGCCAATTTGCAGCCACAGTACCCGGGCACCTATGGCTACAGCATCTTGCGCAATCGGCAGGCAATCCTGCGGTTTGCGAAACACATCGACCATGTCCACCGGGAACGGAATGGATTTCAGGTCGGGGTAACAGGTTTCGCCCAGAATTTCCGGGTATTTGGGGTTGACTGGAACAATTCTGTAGCCATGGGCCTGCATGTACTTGGCGGCAAAGTAACTGGGGCGATGCCATTCGGCGGATAAACCGACAACAGCGATGGTGCGGCAGTCTCGCAGCACGCGGCGCAAGGTGGTGATGTCGCTCATGGGGCATCTCCATGGCACCAGACGGGGCTGCGTTTGTCGATGAAGGCCCCAATGCCTTCTTGTGCATCATGGGCTTGCAGGTTGGCGACCATCACGCCCTTGGCATAGTCATAGGCCTGAGCCAGTGGCAATTCGGCTTGTTGGTAAAACGCCGCTTTGCCAATCATCAGCGTGTGGCGCGACTTGCTGGCAATTGTTTCTGCCAGCGTGGTCACGGCGGCATCCAGCTGCACCTCAGGCACGGCTTCGTTGATGAGGCCAAAGCGCAATGCCGTGGCTGCGTCGATCAGCTCACCGGTCAGCAACATCTGCATGGCATGTTTGTGGCTGACGTTGCGTGACAACGCCACCATCGGGGTTGAGCAAAACAGGCCAATGTTCACCCCCGGTGTGGCAAAACGGGCCGTGTCTGCGGCAATCGCCAGGTCACAGCTGGCCACCAGTTGTGCACCCGCCGCCGTGGCAATGCCATGTACCCGGGCCACAACGGGTTGTGGTAGCGAGACGATGCGCTGCATAAGCTGGGCACAGGCTTCGAACAAGGCTTCGGCGTAGTCAGGTGCGTAGCCTGCGGCCCGGATGTCTTTGAGATCGTGACCCGCACAAAAAGCCGGGCCGGCACCGGCCAGAACCACCACATGCACAGACGCGTCCAGCGCGATGGCATCCAGCTCGGCTTGCAGCGCTGCAATCAATTCTTTGGACAGCGCGTTGCGTGCCTGCGGGCGGTTCAGGGTCAGGGTGGCGACATGCTTGGTGTCGCTTCTCAAGAGCAAGGCTGCGGCAGTAGGGTCAGTGGGGTCAAGGGGGTTCATGGTGGGCATGGGGGGTCATCTTGAAGGGTTTCATTGTGCGGCAGACTTGCGCAGCATGCCGGTTTCATCGACACGGCGCAGCGCTATCAATTCTGCAGCTGTTGGCGCAGGCAGTACCTGCGCATCCGCCGCAATTTTCAAGTCCCAGCCGGTGCTGGCACGGATCTCGTCGATGCTGGCAAAGGCGAACCAGCCGCTGAGCTCAAACTCTTTGGTTTGCGGGTGGGGCCGCAGAATGCCAAGCGTGGTGACGATGGCCGACGGGCCGCCACCCACAAACCCGTAGCGTGCACGGGAATCTCCACCTTCAAGGTAGCCGGGTGACGAGATGTAATCGACCTTGTCCACAAAGCGTTTTCTCTCATGCCCCACCATGATCACGAAACGCTTGGCCCCGCTGGCAATGTCGTTGGCGCCACCCGCACCGGTCAACCTGGTTTTGGGCGGCGTGTAGCGGTCTCCGATCTCGTGACCCCAGATGCCAGTGGTGTTGACATTGCCAAACTTGTCCACCTGGGCCGCTCCAATCAGGCCCACATCACAACGGCCCGAGGCCACCATACAACCCAGCGCGTCCAGCGCACTGGTGAAGCTCACCGCGTTGGCCGAGATGCGGTTGCACTCAATGCCCCAGGGCAGGCCACCTATTGGCGTAGCGCCATAAACACCACCTTCGGTCATGGCACGCACATTGGGTGCGTGATGGGCTTGTGCAAAGTAGCCAGCCAGCATGGACAGGCCAACACCGAAGATGGCCAGCTCGCCATCACGAATCTCACGCCCTGCCGCAATTGCCATCATTTCCTGGCGGGTGTAGGGCTGCACTTGTGGGGCCGCAGTGGTCATGTGGCGCTCCTGGTTGGTGGGGTGTTGGCCAGCAAGGCTTCAATCGCAGCACGGGGCTGAATCCATCGGCGGTAGGGGTCGAGCAAGAAGCTGGTTGGGCCATGGCTGAGTTTTTCGATCACATCGCTGCCAATCAGATTCAGGTACTCGTCAAGGTTGGTGTAACTGTGAACAAATTGTTCCAGGTAACGTGCCGTGCCTTCTTCTGTAGCCAGCCATTGGTTCATCAGCAACATGTGCGCCTCGTCCACATCATGCACGCCGGGCGAGGCTTGAGGCCAGGCGGCGTAGGGCCACCACACCACGGCTTCCACAATGATGCCGGGAATACGCACCAGGTTCGGGTATTGGCGCATGCAGTCGGTGTCGACAATGTGGTCGGCCACCAGCACCACCTTTTGGGCGGCACGTGACAGCTCAAAACGGCTCCATTCGGTACCGAGCATGATGGCGTTGCCCTGCACGTCGGCCAGCGTGACGTGAATCGCGGCCAGATCAGGTTTGAGCGGTGACAAGGCACCCAGCGTGCGCCCAGAAAACGGGTCGCTGATGGGCGGAATTTTGTCTGTCGCCGGATAAGTGTTGGGGGCAAACGCGCTGCGATGAGCAATGTCTGAACCGATGTTGACCGTGGCGGGCATGAACGGCAAGTTCAGAGCCCCGGCCAAAAAGCGCAGTGCCATCGACAGGTTGGAATAGTCTTCCAGCGCCAGCTGGCCGCTCTCTACCGCGCGGCGCAAACCGTTGGCAAAACCAAAACCTTCCAGACCGGTGAAACCGCATTCGGCTTTGCTGAGAACACCCGCCGCAGCCAGCAGATTGAGCTGCTGGCTGTTGCAGTGAAAGATGCCATGCAAGTTCTTTCGACCCTGGCGCAGCAGCTCGCGGCCAAAGGCAATGGCATCGGAGCCGACAGGCAAGCTGGCACCGCTGGCGTACTGCATTTGGTCAGAGGTGAAACGACGAACCGCGTCTGGCAGGGAGATCAGTTTGTGGCTTGGCATTGGGTCAGAGGGTGAGGGTTGGGCACTGCAATCAACTCGTCAGTTCATTCTAGGGGTGGGCCAGGGTCGGGCTGGTACTTGAAAACAATGCGGCCATGGCTGGGGCTGCTTTACAGATGTGTTTGTAGTAAAGAATCTACTTTTAAGTCGTTTGAGTTTTATGTAGCCAGCGTTAAAGTGCCATTCATTCTGCATTCCAGTTGCTCTTCAGGGCTGCTGGATGAACCTATTTATCAATACTTTGATGCCTGTATGGCTCATGAATCAAGCGTAACAAGCTATATAAAACATAGCTTTTGCGTTTGTTCTGATGATCGGCTATCACCCATGAACTTTCAACAACTCCGCTCAATCCGGGAAACGGTGCGCAACGGTTTTAACCTGACCGATGTGGCCGCCATTCTTCACACCTCGCAACCTGGCGTGAGCCGCCAGATCAGGGAGCTTGAAGAAGAGCTGGGTATTGACATCTTTGCCCGCGCGGGCAAGCGCCTCACAGGTTTGACACCACCCGGTGTAGCCCTGTTGCCGATTGTGGAGCGTTTGCTGCTTGACAGTGACAACCTCAAACGCGCCGGACAGGAGTTCAGCTCCTGCCTGGATGGGCGTTTGTCGGTGGCGGCAACACACTCGCAGGCGCGTTATGCCTTGCCGCATGTGGTGCGCGATTTTCGAGAGCTATTTCCACAAGTCACCCTGCATCTGCATCAGGGTTCACCCAAGCAGGTGGCCGAAATGCTGCTCTCGGGTGAGGCCGATATTGGCGTGGCTACCGAGGCACTGGCGCTGTACCCTCAGCTGGTGACCTTGCCCTGTTATCGCTGGACGCACAGCATCATCGTGCCGCCGGGGCATCCGCTGCTGTCACATGATGCACCGGTCACGCTGACGCAGCTGATCGAATATCCAATCATCACTTACAACCAGGGCTACACCGGACGTGCACATATTGACGATGCGTTTGCCAAGGAGGGTTTGCATCCCAATGTGGTGCTGACTGCCATGGACGCGGATGTGATCAAGACCTATGTGGAGCTGGGCATGGGGGTCGGCATTGTGGCCTCCATCGCACTCGACCCGGAGCGCGACCAGCAATTGCGCATTCTGGATGCCAGACACTTGTTTGAGATCAACCTGACCCGCCTGGCCGTGCGCCGAGGGGTGTGGTTGCGCGGGTTTGCTTACAAGTTCATTGAAACCTTTGCCCCGACGCTCAATCGAGAGGTCGTCAACAGGGCGTTGGCACAGGCGCATTTGCCTGAATAGCTTCGGATTGACTTCACAGTACGAGCAAGTTTTTTTCTGGAGAACAGGGTGATGACTATTGAGTTTGCAGTGATGGGTGGCAGTGGTCTGTACGAGATGGCCGGGTTGACCGAAGTCCAGGAGTATTGGGTTGAAACCCCTTTGGGTCAACCTTCCGATGCCATCTTTTCTGCGTGCCATTTTGACTTGTAGCGCTTATAAAACAAGCGCAAAAAGCTATTATTTTTGTAGCAATTTCAAAACCCTGGCTGCATTGCCGTAGAGCAGCTTGTCCAGCGCACTCTCCTTGAAACCGAGCTGCAAAAAGTCGTCAATGCTTTGCCCGATGGGCCGAAACGGGTAAGACGAGCCAAACAGGAGTTGATCGCCCAGAAAACTGTTGGCGGCCTCCACATAGGCTTGGGTGCCGGGTTGAAACAGGTACATGTCGGGCACCAGGTGCACGTTGTCATAACGAAACGCCACACCAATGGCTTGCTGCACATTCGGCCAGTAGCCGTGGTAGACGACGATGGGCAGCTGGGGAAAGGCTTGTGCCACTCGGGCCAGCGGGGCCGGGTCGTTGAAGCGCAAGTCCGGCGTGGTCGGGCCGCTCATCAAAAACACTGGCACACCCAGTTGTGCGCACAACTCATAGACCGGAAAGTACACCGGGTCATCGGGGTGGCGGGGTGGTGCGCCAAAGCCGGGTTCCAGGTCAATGCCCGACAAGCCCAGCACGGAAATCGCACGCTGCACTTCGGCCAGCGCACTGTCTTCGCCCTGCAACACCGGGTCGACCGCGCCAATGCCGATCAGCTCCGGGTGGCCGTGCACGATCTGGTGGATCAGGTCATTGGGCAGATGCTGGCTGGGCGTGTGGCGGCCCACCACCACGGCGCGGCTCAGCCCAGCCTCATGCACCTCAGCCAGAAAACCCTCAGGTGTGCGTGAGCGAGTGAAGTGGGCATCGTCACCCCGTGTGCCGACACGCCGGTTCAGCCAGCGTGCCGTGGCCTCGCCGGGCGAACCGGGGGTGGCACCGAAGAAATCGTGCAGGTAAGCCGGGCGGCAGCGCATGTCGATGACACGTTGGCTGGCAGTGGCTGGTGGATTGGAATGAATCAGGGGTAAAGCGTTGCTGGACATGCGTAAGGTGCTCTTGAAAATGGAGTGACTTGTTTCTCAGCGCCTTGGCTCACCCGGGAACGGGGCCAAGGCACTGGTCAGGTTTAAGGTTTGCCTGCGTGCTTCCAGGCAGCATCGGCAACCCGAATCTGTTTGGGCACCAGCTTCAGCTCGAAGAACTTGTCGGCGATCTTCTGCTGGGCGGCCAGCACATCGGCCGTCACCGGCTTGATGCCGTAGGTCAGGCGACTCGCGGCAACTTCGACGATGGGCAGATCGATGCCGATCAGTGGCGCGATGAACTTGGCCACTTCTTTCGGATTTTGCTTGCCCCACTGATCGACCTTGTTAATTTCATCCAGCAGCACATGGATCACCTCTGGGTACTTCTCGGCATAGGGCCGGGCGGACAAGTAGAACTGGTGGTTGGCCACCGCGCCCTTGCCATCGGCCAGCACACGGGCGTTCAGCTGGTTTTCAGCGGCCGCCAGGAACGGGTCCCAGATCGACCAGGCATCGATCTTGCCGCTCTCAAACGCCGCCCGCGCATCGGCGGGTGCCAGGTAGGCCACCTCAATGTCGGCGTATTTCAGGCCTGCGTTCTCCAGCACCTTGACCAGCAGGTAGTTGGCGTTTGCCCCCTTGGCTACGGCGACCCGCTTGCCCTTGAGTTCAGCCACACTTTTCAGCGGCGAACCCTTGGGAACGATCAAGGCTTCGGCACTGGGTGCGGGCGGCTCGTTGCCAATGTAGACCAGGTCGGCCCCAGCGGCCTGGGCGAAGATGGGTGGCGATTCACCGACCGTGCCGACATCAATGCTGCCCAGGTTGATGGCCTCCAGCAGGGGTGGACCAAACGGGAATTCAGTCCATTTCACCGTGATGCCTTTGTCGGCCAGGCGCTTTTCCAGCGTGCCACGGGCTTTCAGAATCACCAGCGTGCCGTATTTCTGGAAGCCGATGCGCAATTCCTTGGGCGTGTTGCTGGCAGTTTGTGCACCAGCCTGGCTCAGGAGTGTGGCGCTGGCGGCAACAGAAACCGCCAGCACACTGGCCAGGCTCTTCAAGCCGCGCTGCAAGCGGCCCAAGGGAGAAGTTGTGTCATTTGTCATGGGGATCTCCTGGTTTAAAAAGCTTGGTTCTCGCCGAAAGTCACACGGTGCAGCAAGCGGTGCTGGCTGTCGTAGTCATTGGTGGCGTAGTGCACGGTGGCACGGTTGTCCCAAATCGCAACGGTGTTTTTCTCCCAGCGCAGGCGCGCCTGGAATTCCGGGCGCTGGAACTGGGCAAACAAAAAGCTCAGCAGCGCATCGCTTTGCTGGCGTGACAGGCCTTTGATGCGGTCGGTGAAATTCGGGTTCACGTAGATCAGTTTTTTGCCGGTCACCGGGTGGGTGCGAACCACTGGGTGAACCACCGGCAAATGATCGGCACGCGCTTTGCGGTAAAGCTCATCACCGTTCTCCAGCTGGTCAAAATAACCAGGCCAGCCGCTGTGCTCAAAGCTGTGCACGGCCTCCAGTTCTTCCAGGTACAGCTGCAGCGATTTCGGTAACGATTCAAAGACAGCGGTGGAACTGCCCCACAGCGTATCGCCGCCAGCCGGGGGAATCACTTGCGAATAGAGCACCGTGCCGGTCGGTGGATTGGCTGAGAAGCTGATGTCCACATGCCATTGATCGACCCCATAGCGGTGACCGGCTGGCTTGGTCTCAATCACTTCAACCACCTTGTAGTTTTCCAGGCGCGGGAAGAATGCCTTGGCCTTGTCGGGGTCACCGAAGATTTTGGCAACCTCGATCTGCTGCTCGGGGGTCAGGGTTTGCTTGCGGAAAAACAGCACCTGGTATTGGGCCAGGGCCTGGCGCAATTCGCTGCGCAGGCCTTCATCACCGATGTGGGCCAAATCCACATCAAGAATGGTGGCACCAATGTTTGGTGTGTAGGGTTCGATGTTCAGGAGTTGGTAGCTGGACATGGAGGGGCTTTCTAAAATGAGGGGTGGATGAACTGTCGCGACGGATAAATTCTCTGGCGATCACCCAAATCCCGATGTCGTCCAGCCGACAAATTGCTATGCTCATTGGCTATTTACAAATGCGAAAAACGTGACTGATCACAACCCAAACCCGTGGTATTGGGGGCCCAATGCTTTCTTTGAAGGCACGCCTCCTGAGCTGAAAAAGTCCGTGCTTGAGCAATCCAAACGGCTGACTATCCGCCGGGGTGGCGCTGTTTTTGATGCCAACGATCCGGCCGATCATGTGTTCTTTCTGGAGCGCGGCCTGGTCAAGATTTACCACTTGGCCCCTACCGGGGAAGTCACCGTATTCTGGTTCTGCACTGGGGGTGAGTTGTTCGGGCCGGGCGGCATGACGGGCGCAAAAGAGCAAGACGTTTACGCCCAAACCGCAAGCTCATCGGTGATCTACGCCGTGCCCAGGGCGCTCTATGAACAGCTGCTGCATGCCCACCCCCAATTGGGCATCAACGTGATCAAGCTGCTGGGGGCGCGGATGCGGATTGCCTGTGAAGCCCTGACCGACAGAATCACGCAACGGGCCGAATCCAGGGTGGCCCGCATTCTGTTGCGCCTGGCGCGCAACTGGGGCGTGCCAAGTGGCCATGAAATCCGCTTCAGCGTCATCGTCACCCAGCAGGAAATTGCCAACATGGCCGGCACCTGCCGCCAAACCATCAACGCGATATTCAAAGATTTCGAGCGCCTTGGCCTGATTCGCTTTGAGGGCCGAATCCTGTTGATTTGTGATGCCGCAGCGTTGTCCGCGATGACGGTTTGAGAGGGCCGTCCCGCCCACAGACCTATTCTGCTCACTCGCAGCGCCTAACCCTGACCCCAAATCCATCGTGTGCAAGATGGTTTGTGAACATTTCAGGCCTCTAGCACATATGAATCAAGCGCAAGCAGCTATAACTATGATAGTTGATCCTGTGCCTTGAATGCCCAACACCCGCTGATCGAGGCCTTTATCAGCACCGCCACCGCGTTTTTGAAACCTGTGCGCCGTGGGTGCGCGTTATCACCAGCACGGGGTCATGACAAAAATGCAGCGGTAATCCAACGATCACGAGTGCCCGGTGTGTTTTGTCCTTGATTGAGCGCTTGTTGAACTCACTTTTTGCCGTGATTGACATGAATGC
>VIKI01000297.1 GCA_008080595.1 Comamonadaceae bacterium | reverse complement strand
GCACTGGCTGAGCTGGTTGAGCTGGCTGAGCTGGCTGCCCGGCGGGGGTTCCGGCCGAGCGAGATAGGTTCTGCGTGCCGGAGGGTGGTGGCGGTGGCGGCGGGGCATTGCCGCCTGCGCCAATACCCCGCTCCGGGCCATGTGCACGCCCAGCCTCACCGTGCGGATCCATCTTAAGTTTGCCACCGATGGCGGGCTTGGGCATCACGTTCTGACCGACCACTGTCAAACTCTGCCCGGCACTGACCAGTGCTTTTCCCCCGGCATTGGCCACTTCCACCTGCCCGTGATCGACACTGACATGTAACACGTCACTCAGCTTGACGGAATACTCGGTGCCCCGCACGCCCAGGTTGGCCAGCCGGGTTTTGAGCTGGTAATTCTGTTTGTCCATCTGCCCGGTCAGGGTGTGCATCAGACCATTGAGCAGGCTGAACTGTGCCCGGCTTTCCCGGCCCTTGGCATAGCGGTAATCGTCTACCGCGAAACGGGTGTCGCGGTACAAGGTGAGCAAAGTGCCGTCGACAAAGCGAACTTGCACCTGCCCCTCCCCGGTCTCGATGCTGTCACCACTGAACAACTCGGCCCGACTCACCGCCACCCGTTTGTCTGCACCGTGCACGATCTCCACCTTGCCGCTCAGTGACAGGATCACCCCTGCCGGGTCAGCGGCCAGCGCCGCCAAGGGGAGGCAACAAATAGCCAGGACAAAACTGGCCATGAGGCGCAGCCTGCGCCAGTTCAAATCAGTGTGATACATGGTCAAATATCCCATCTCAGTTGCAAAGTGAAGGTGTTTCGGGTGTAGTCGTACAGCGCCGTGTTGGACATGTTGCGCGTGGTGGTGTAGCGGGGTATCAGATGCCAACGCTCGCTCAGCTTGTAGTCCGCCGCCAGCCCCAGGCTGCGGTTGGCATCTCGCCGCACCACAAAAAACAGCGCGTCGGTGGCCAGATGGCGCTGCTCTTCATAAGCCAGCCCAAAGGACAGCACCAGCTTGTCGTTCACAGGCAGGCTACCTCCCAGATGAACGCCCCACAAGCGAAAACTGAAATGCGGTTTGGTCGCGTCTTGCGCCACTTCTTTGCCCGCATACAGGCCATACTGCCACAACCGTTCTGCCCGGCCTGCAACAGCGCCCTCATGGCTCACGCCAACGATCCGGCGCGAAGCGTTGTCGATGGCATGGTCAGGAAAGTCAAACGTAAGATGCTGAACATACCCGCTGACACGTGAGTGTTCACTCCACGGTTGCACCCAATTCAACCGCCCCCCCAGGGACCTGCGGTACACCGCATCGCTGACAAAGTCATTCTGAGCCAACAGCGTCGCACCCAAATGACCCTCCCCCACAAGCTTTTGCAACCCCAAGTCAAGGTAGGCCGTGCTCTCTTTCACATCCTTGCGGCTGCGGTTGAAGTTCTGGCTGAGGTTGCCATTGGCACTCAGCCAGGTGCGTCCATCAAGCGCCTTGCGCAGTGTCAAACCCGCCTCCACCGTGGCCATCTGATCCTGATCCCGCGCGGCACTACCCAATGCCGTGGGTGTGCTGCCCAGCGCGGGAATCCACAACGTGGTTTGATCCGGGCCACTCGTCACATTGTCAGACCCGCCCACACCCAGGGCCACATAAGCACTCACCTGCAGGCCACTGCCACCACTGGCCTGGGCCACATCCATGCGCAAGCGTTCCAGCGCCTGTTTCTGCGCGGCAGTGAGCGGCAAAGTCGCCAAGGGTTGTAGCAACTCCTCGGCATGGCGGGCATCACCCCGCTCAAAAAGAATGCTGGCAGCCTTCAGGCGTGCCTCAACATGCCCGGCATCGGCCATCACCACCCGCTCAAAGGCAAACAAGGCTTGCCCGGTATCACCACTGCCCTGCCAAGCCAGGCCCAGCAGGTAGTCATACTCAGGCGTGCCCGCGTAGCGCATCAACCCAGGCTCAAGCTCAGCCAGCGCCTGGGCGGCCATGCCACGGCTGAGCAACTGCCGGGCTGAGTCCAGCGAAAGCGCCTCATCCTGCGCCATGGCCGCACCCATCACCCCCCAAAGACCCACTGCCACAAATATTTCACGGTATTTCGTCATAACCCCCCCATAGCGATATTCGATCATGAATTGTGATGGCATCAAATTACAAATTTGTCATCGGCATGCCACGCGGTGCGCCATTGAATGGGCTTTGCGACGAAGCGTGATCGTCAGTCTGATGCGCGGCGGATGCGGGTTGTGCGCGATGACGGATCAGAGCTTGCCCGGTTTTTCTTGACGGCCATTGAATGCTATCAAATAAATAGCCTCTTGCGCTTGTTGCACAATGGCTGTAGGTCAAAAACTATGCAACAAGGTAACTGCTCACCCCTTTTGTAAGTCGGGTTAGCGGAGTAATCGGGCCAAGGCCGCAAATCGCCCGAAAGTCGCTCAGAAAATGTCATTGCAAATCAAACACTTAGGATGATCGACTTGAGCGCCACAGGCGTAACCCGACATCTCTGATCTTTGTTGGAA
>VIKI01000059.1 GCA_008080595.1 Comamonadaceae bacterium | reverse complement strand
AAAACGCCGCAGGCCGATGACGGCGATGCCGCCTACAGCGGCTACAAGATTGACGATTTCTACTTTTTGAGCCGCGCCACCTTGGTCAAGGACGAAAAACACTACGACAAGTTTGACCGGGCCTTTGCCGCCTATTTCAAAGGTGTCGAGATGGTGACCGATTTCACCAAAGACATTCCGCTCGACTGGCTCAAGAAAACGCTGGAACTCAACCTCAGCCCCGAAGAAAAAGCCGCCATCGAAAAAATGGGCTGGGACGAGCTGATGGAGACTTTGAGAAAACGCCTGGAAGAGCAAAAAGAGCGCCACGAAGGCGGCAACAAATGGATTGGCACGGGTGGCACCTCGCCGTTCGGCCATGGTGGCTACAACCCGCAGGGTGTGCGCATTGGCGGCGCAGGCAAAAACAAAAGCGCCGTCAAGGTCTGGGAGCAACGCGCCTACCGCGACTATGACGACACCCAAGAACTCGGCACCCGCAACATCAAGGTCGCCCTGCGTCGCCTGCGCAAGTTTGCCCGAGAGGGGCATGTCGAAGAACTGGATTTGCCCGACACCATACGCGCCACCGCTGCCAATGCCGGTTACCTGGACATCAAGATGGTGCCCGAGCGCCACAACAACGTCAAAGTGCTGCTGCTGATGGACGTGGGCGGCACCATGGATGAGCACATTGCCCGCGTCGAAGAGCTGTTCTCTGCATCCAAAGCCGAGTTCAAGCACCTGGAGTTTTATTACTTCCACAACTGTGTCTACGACTTTGTCTGGAAGAACAACCGCCGCCGCTACGCCGAGAAATTTCCCACCTGGGACATCATCCGCAAGTACAACAAGGACTACAAACTGATCTTCATTGGTGATGCCACCATGAGCCCCTATGAAATCCTGCAACCTGGTGGCAGCGTGGAATACAGCAACGAAGAAGCCGGGGCCGAATGGCTTGGGCGGCTCACCAGCGCCTACCCGCACTTTGCCTGGATCAACCCCGAGCCCCAAGGTGTCTGGCAGTACCGCCAGAGCATCAGCATCGTGCAGCAGTTGATGAGCCAACGCATGTTCCCCATGACGCTCAAGGGGTTGGAAGAAGCCATGCGCCTGCTCAGCAAATGAGGCCATCCATACCATGGCTCTGGCTGCTGGCCCTGTGGTTCGCCATTTTCCCGGCCACAGCTGCCACCACCGATGCGCCGCAAACACCGCAGGCCGTCGGCTTTGAGGTTCGCATCGAAGCCCCGGCCGAGATCACCAAACTGCTCACCCTCCACCTGGAATTACAGCGCTACCGCACACTCACCGATCTGAGCCTGGAGGAACTGGACCGCCTGCAAAACGTGGCCCTGCAAGATGCGCGGCAACTGCTGGGGACGCTGGGGTATTTCTCGCCCAGCATTCGCATTAACCGCCAAGATGATCTGACTGACGACGCGCCCCCGGTCATCCACATCCAGGTCAACCCCGGTGAAGTCACACGGGTCACGCAAGTGCAAATCAACTTCGCTGGAGCGATCACCGGCGCTGCACCCAAACCGAATGGGACAACGCCAAGCAGCAAGCCCTGCGCCAGCTCACCACGGAAAACTTTCCAGACGGGCGCATCAGCCAGGCCCTGGCCGACATCGACCCCGACACCCACCAGGCGCAGCTCCACATCACACTCGATTCAGGCGCGGCCTACCACACCGGGCCGCTCGCCATTGAAGGCTTGCAACGCTACTCGCCAGAACTGGTTCGGCAACTGGCCCGGCTGCCGTCCGGCATGCCCTACAAGCAACTGGATCTGGTCGCAGCCCAGCAGCGCCTGTCTGACAGCGGCTACTTTGACTCGGCTTTTGTCACGCTCGACACCAGCACGTCCCCCAGTGATGCCACGGTACAGATCAAGCTGCGTGAAGCGCGGCTGCAAAAACTGGCCCTGGGCGTGGGAGCCAGCACCGACAGCGGGCCACGCCTGTCACTGGAGCACACCCACCACAAAGTGCCCGGTATCGGCTGGCGGGCCGTCAGCAAAGTGCAACTGGAGCGCAACAACAGCGCCCTGGGCACTGAGCTCACCGCCCCGCCGGATGCCGACAATTGGCGCTGGGGCGCATCCGCCCTGGTGCAAAACCAGTTGTTGGGCACACTCAATGTCACCAGCCAGCAATTACGCGGCGGGCGCAAACAAAGCAGTGAACGCATTGACCGCAACATCTACCTGCAATACGACCGCGCCGAATCGGTTGACACCGACACCACCACGCCAGTGCTGGCCCAAACCCTCAGCGCCAACTACGCCTTTGCCGTGCGCTATTACGACAAGCTGCCCTTCCCCTCCAGCGGCTGGGGCTGGGGAGCCGAGCTGGGTGGTGGCTCCACGCTGGGCAGCCAGCCGCAGGCCTTCACCCGCTGGTTGACCCGCTGGCAAGGCTTTTTACAGCTGGGCCAACCCAACATGACCGCCGCCAGCAGCTCCCGCCTGTCCCTGCGCGCCACAGCGGGGGCCATCGTGGCCAAAGACGGCATCAGCCTGCCCAGCACCCAACTGTTTCTGGCCGGGGGCGACAACAGTGTGCGCGGCTATGGTTTGCATGACATTGGGGTCAAGCTGGCTGACGGCAGCATCACCGCTGGCCGCATGCTCACCACAGGCAGTGTGGAGTGGCAACGACCGATTCGCCTCAACGACCAGTTGAGCGACTGGGAAAGCACCGTGTTTGTCGATGCCGGTGCGGTGGACAACCAGCTCTCCAAACTCCGTGCCAAGCTGGGTGTCGGACTTGGTGCACGCTGGAAAGGTCCGGTCGGTCCCTTGCAGATTGACCTGGCCTATGGTGTCGACGTGCGGCGCTTTCGGCTGCACATGAACCTGGGGTTTACTTTCTGATGCATGCCATTCGTCTGAGCCTGAAACGGGTGGCAGCAGCAGCTCCTTGGCCACCCTGCTGGGCCGGCTGGAAGCCTTTTTGCCAGCCGGTCAGACCCTTCAGGTCAAAGGGGTGCAGGGCTCACTCCACCATGGCGGGCAGATTGCGTGGCTGCGCTGGAGCCAGCCAGGCCTGAGCGTTGAGGCACGAGACATCCAGATCGCATGGACATTGCCGCCGCTGCTGAACAAACACCTGCGCCTGAGTGATCTGAGCATGGCCACGCTGAGCATCGATGACCAGCGCCCCGGCAATGCGGCAACACCCCCCAGCGCACCCACCGATTTGCGCTTGCCGATCCGCGTCGACATACCGTTCAAAGTCACCCAGCTATCACTCAAAGCTGGCACGGCACTGGAAGCCACAGAGATCAGCGGAAACTATAGTTTTGATAGTGCCTTGCACAAGCTGAGCAAGCTCCAAGGCCATATTTCATCTGGAAAATATCAGCTCAACGGCGAACTGCAAGCCAGCAGCCCGATGGCGCTGAAGCTTGAAGCCACCGGGCAAGTGCAAACCACTCTGCCCTCCAGCCCGAAACGGGTGACGATTGCGGCCAGCGCCCAACTCACCGGCCAGCTCGGTGGCCCGCAAGCCCTGCTGATGCTGCAGGGCAGCCTGACCCCCGAACTGGACAACGCCCCTTCTGCGGCTGCCATGCAAGCCACGCTGTCGGCCCGCATCAGCCCCTGGCAAGCCCAACCTTTGTCCCAGGCCCAGGCCCAGTGGCAAGCCCTGAACCTGGCCGCTCTGTGGCCGCAAGCCCCGCAAACCCAGCTCAGTGGTCAAGCCAGTGTGCGTCCTGCCGGTCAGGGCTGGCAGGGGCAGATTCAGCTGAACAACGCCTTGCCCGGCCCATGGAACCAGCAACGCCTGCCGCTGAACACCCTTCAGGCCGAGCTGAGCTACCAGCACAGCCAGTGGGCGCTGAGCTCGCTCCTTGCCAGCGGAGCGGGTGGCCGCATCAGCGGCACTGGCAACTTCAGTACCGGGCAATGGCAGGGCAGCGCCAGCTTAAGCGGCATCAACCCCGCTGCGGTCGACTCGCGTCTGGCCAGCACCGCCCTGAATGGCACGCTGCAAGCCCAATCTGCGGGTAACAGCCTGGATTTCACCGCACAGTTACAAGCCAGCGCCCCACTTGCGCCCAGCACATCGGCCCCATCGCGCAATACCCGCTTGCCCGCCGTGCGGCTGCAAAGCCTACACGCCCAAGGCCAGTGGGCAGATGCCCTGCTGAGCCTGAACACCCTGCGCATCCAGGCTGAAGAGGCCCAATTGAGTGGCCAATTGACCTACCACACCCGCACCCAGTCCGCCCAGGGCAAGCTGAACCTGGCCTTGCCTGGCCTGCAAGGCCTGCTGGAGGGCCAACTGGCCAGCACCAGCGGGGAAGGTCGGCTGAGCCTGAACCTGGCCGATGCCAACCAGGCTGCTGACTGGCTCAAGCGCTGGCCCGGTGCAGCCCACCCCCTGCAAGACCTGCGTTTGCAAGGCAGCGCCCAGCTTCAAGCCCACTGGCAAGGCGGTTGGCAACAGCTTGACCAGGCGCTGCGTCTGGATGCCAGCCTACACGTGCCCCAACTGAACTGGCGCAATACCAAGGCCAGCACGGTGTCAGACGGCCAAATTCGCGAGGTGAATGTGGCACTCTCAGGTACCCTGCCCGCCCTGACACTCAGCACCCAAGGCCAATGGGGCATGGGCCAGCGGCAACTGCACTGGCAAGCCCAGGCCCAGGGCGGGCAGCTGAAACCGGGGCACTGGCAAGGCGCTTTAAGCGCACTCCAGCTCCAGGCCCAAGACAGCGCCCACCCCGGACTTTGGACGCTGGCCTCAGGTGGCACAGACACCCCAGCCGCCACGCTGGACTGGCAGGACAGCGGTGCAACCCGATCCCTCACCATCGGCAGCAGCACGGCCCAGCTCACCGGCCCGCTGCCCGGCAAAGCGCGGCTGAGCTGGCAAGCCCTGCGCTGGTCACAAGCCCACGCGCTGGTGGCAACACCGGCCAAATCACCCGCCCCACCCCAAGAAACCCAAGCGCAATGGCAAAGCCAGGGACAAATCAGCCAGTTGCCCCTGGCCTGGCTGGATGCGTTGAGCGGCAAAACCATGGCCGACCTGGGCCTAAGCAGTGACGTGATGTTGGCCGGCAGCTGGGAGGCCCAGCAGACCCACAGCTTGAGCCTCAGTGCCATGCTGGAGCGCAGCTCGGGTGATGTGCGCCTGAGCACCGATAGCAAGCGCCAGCAACCCTTGCCCGCCCTGATGCAGGAAGCCCGGCTGAATGTCAATCTGGCGGGCGATGACCTCTCAGGCAGCCTGCGCTGGGACAGTGCGCGGGCAGGCAAAGCCCTGCTGGCCTTCAGCACCCAGTTGCAAACCCTGGACTCCGGCTGGCGCTGGCCGCAAGACGCGCCGGTCGGAGCCAGTGTGCAAATGCAACTGCCGCCGGTCGATGCCTGGTCGGTGCTGGCCCCACCGGGCTGGCGCATGCGTGGCACGCTGGATGCCCATGCCACCCTGACCGGTACCCGGCAACAACCCCACTGGGCCGGCATCATCCAGGCGCAGAACCTGGCCGTGCGCTCGGTAGCCGATGGCATTGATTTTCAGCAAGGCAGCCTGCGGGCGCGGCTGGATGGGCAACAGCTTCACCTGGAAGACTTCACCCTGCACGGCGCAGGGGGGGCCAGCGGAGGGCAGGTCAAGATCACCGGGCTGGCGCAGTGGCGCACCGCCACCCAGCCCAGCACCACACTGGCCCAACAACTCCAGATCAACTTGCAAGCCGATTTACAAGCCTTGCGGGTCAGCAACCGTTCAGACCGTCTGGTCAGCGTTTCGGGCAAGCTGAATGCGGCCTTGAAAAACAACACTCTGCAATTACGTGGCAAGCTCACCGCAGACCATGCCATGTTCATCTTGCCCAGCGAGTCTGCCCCCAAGCTGGGCGACGATGTGGTGGTGCGCCCCGCTGCCGTGCCATCGGACAAGGCGGCACTGGGCAAGCCAGCCCCCAAACCCGCGCAAGCTGGCACTCGCATCACGCCAGATGTGCAGATCTCGCTGGATTTGGGCCCTGATTTTCAATTGCGCGGGCGTGGCCTGGTGACCCGCCTGGCCGGCCAGCTGGAGCTGAAAGCCATGGATCAAAACAACGTCAGCCTGGTGGGCAGTGTGCGCACCCGGCGTGGCACCTACCAAGCCTATGGACAACGCCTGGACATTGAGCAGGGTGAGTTGCGTTTTTTTGGCCCCCCCAACATTGCCGTGCTGGACATTCTGGCCCTGCGGCCCCAAATCAGCCAGCGCATCGGTGTGCAGGTGCTGGGGTCAACCCTGTCCCCAGTGGTGCGCCTGTACGCCGATCCCGAATTGCCCGAAGCCGACAAACTGGCCTGGCTGGTACTGGGCCGCTCGGCCAGTGGCCGGGGCGGCGAAGCCGCACTGCTGCAACAAGCCGCCATGGCTTTGCTGGGCGGCAATGACGGTGCCAGTACCGGCCTGATGCAGGCACTGGGGCTGGACGAAATCGCTTTTCAAGGAAACTCCGGCGGTACCGCCACCGGAACCACCGTGACCCTGGGCAAACGCCTGAGCCAAGACATTTATGTGGCTTACGAGAGCGGCATGGCTGGCACCATGGGCGTTTTCACCATTTTTTACGACCTGTCCAGGCGGCTGACCTTGCGCGCCCAAACCGGTGAGCAAAGCGCTGTCGATTTGATCTGGACGCAGCGCAACGCCGCCATTTACAATCGCCCGTCCCTCGCTGTAGTTCAATGGATAGAACGAGTGCCTCCTAAGTGCTAGATACAGGTTCGATTCCTGTCAGCGGGACCATTTAACGGTTTCACACCGTCTCAAAACACCTCAAAACCCGCACAAATCCTCAGTTTTGCGGGTATTTTTCATGGTCTCACAACAGTCCATTTGAAATGAGAAGTTACAGTTTGCGCACTCAGGTTTGACGCAAATTCACTCCAATTTCGCCTTCAAATCCCCCATTTGGGGGATAGACACTCAACCATCAGGTCAAGAAAATAAACCAATGATTCAGGGGGACATCCATTGATTGAAATCCATGTCAGCTGCAATATGGCAGGGTTGCCTGTTTGCCCTATAAAAACAAGCTGTCATGGTGAGCCTGTTTGTGGTGGTCATTGGTATCCAGACTCACCCAAAAATCGTGAAACGCTCCGAATTATCCTGGAGTCATGCAACGAAATTCATGGCGCGGGAACACACTGGATTGAAGAGCGTCAAGTTCAAGCCCATGAGCTTTCGGCCTAACCAAAGTTTTTGCAAAACAAGCCTATAGCGCTTATCAAATCTGCGCAACAAGCTATTATTTGTATAGCTTAAAAGTACCCACACCAAGCCAATGACCATGGTGGCCTACATGGGTCTGCGTTTTTGTCATGACGCACCGTGCGCCACGAACTGGTCAGCGGCCCATGTGTTCAAGGATTGTCTGATTCAACAAGGGGGCTCTGATGGATACCTGGAGTTGAGCACCCTACGTTTTTGAGAGCTCATCAGGAAATCCCTACACAAAATCAGCCAATCCCTACACGCAAATCAGGATTTACTGATTGCCTTCGGCGTTGATTCAAACCACTATCGCGCCAACGTCCACTGGGCCACACAGCAAACACATTTCTGGTCACCAAGGGAAGAATGGCGATGACCTTTGCAGCTCAAAAATCTGTTTTTAATCGATTTTCAAGTACAGCACCTAGCCCAAGGAAAGGGCCAATTCAGGCGCTCATGAAATTCCTCAGGCATCCCAAAGAGGGGATTGAGCTGACTCACCCAACGGCATTCGCACCACAAGCCGAACAGTTACAAGGGAGAAAACAATTGACTGAGATTCATATCGGCTGCAATGCAGCAGGATTCCCCGACTGCGGGGTCAAAACCACCTGTCCGGGCATGCCTGCTTGTGGCAACCATTGGCATCCAGATTCACCGCAAAATCGGGAAACGCTCAGGATCATCCTGGAGTCATGCAACGAAATTCATGGCGCAGGAACCCATTGGATTGAAGAGCGCCAGGCTCATCAAAGGGCACTGGCAGCCTGAGGTCAGGCCAGCGTGGCCCGGTGCGCAGCCAGCGCCGCCAGCACAATCGGTTTGATGTGCGCGTGCTGCGGGCCATCCACCTGCGCCAAAAGGGCTTTGCGCATACGCGGATCCCAAAAGTTCTTGAGGTGTTTGGCAATACCCGCCAGCGCTTCGGTTTGGTCAGGCATGCTTTCAAAAAAAGTGCCAATCTGGTTGGCCATACGGATCAGGGTGTCGTCACGGGTCATGGGCAATCCATCGAAAGTCGTTCGGGGTGGCTGTAAATCGACAAGTCATTGCCACGGGTGAAGCCCAGCAGCGTCAGCCCTGCGGCTTGCGCCACATCCACCGCCAGACCGGTCACGCCGGAGACGGCGGCGAGCAAGCCAATGCCTGCTGTCGCGGTTTTTTGCACCATCTCGTAACTGGCGCGGCTGGTGATGAGGACAAAGCCGCTGCGAGCCTCCAGGCTGGAGCGCAGCAGTGCGCCGATCAATTTATCCAGGGCGTTGTGGCGGCCCACGTCTTCCCGCAGCAGCTCGATATGACCGTCCGCCGTACACCAGGCTGCAGCATGGGTGGCCCCGGTCAGCGCGGCCAGCTGCTGGTGTTGCCGCAAATCGGCCATGGCGCGGGTCACGGCCACAGCCTCAAAACAGGGCAGGGTTTTCAAAGGTGTGATCGGACGTACCGCATGCGCCAGACTCTCAGTGCCACACAGACCGCAACCGGTGCGCCCGGTCAGATTGCGGCGTTTTTCCTTCAGCCGGGCAAAGCAGGAGGCCGCAATGGTGAGGTGCACGGTGCAGCCCTGTGCAGTGGAAGTCCATTCACAGTCATGAATCTGCGACAGCGCATCCACAATACCCTCGGTCAAAGCAAAGCCGTAGGTAAAGTCTTCCAGATCAGCCGGTGTGGCCATCATCACGGCGTGGGACACCCCGTTGAACTCCAGCGCCACCGGCACTTCTTCGGCCACACAGTCTTGCTCCTGCAAAGCCCGCCCTGTGCGCAGCCGGTGCACACCCAGCACCCGGCAGGTTGGCGGGGCAGGCACATCCATCACAGCCAGACCCAGTGTCATGCCGCAACCACCGGTTCCAGCGGCAACACCGCCTGCGCCAGCGCCAGTTGTTCGGCGTTGAAGCGGGCATAGGATTGTTGCCACTCCGACGGTTGCGCCACCGGCATCACCTGCACCGCAGTCACCTTGTACTCGGGGCAATTGGTGGCCCAGTCGGAGTTGTCGGTGGTGATCACATTTGCGCCGGATTCGGGAAAGTGAAAGGTGGTGTAGACCACACCCGGCTGGATGCGATCCGTCACCTCGGCACGCAACACGGTTTGCCCGGCGCGGCTTTCGATGCCGACCCAATCGTCCTGTTGGATGCCACGCTCTTGCGCATCGTGCGGGTGAATCTCCAAGCGATCTTCGCTGTAAAACTGGGTGTTCTCGGTGCGCCGGGTTTGTGCACCCACGTTGTACTGACTCAGAACCCGACCGGTGGTCAGGATCAAGGGATATTTGCGGGTGACCTTCTCGTCGGTGGCCACGTATTGGGTGTTGAAAAACTTGCCTTTGCCACGCACAAAGTGGTCGATGTGCATAAGCGAAGTTCCGGCCTCCAGCGTGTTCGCGTTGCATGGCCACTGCACGCTGCCCAGGCGCTCGATCTTGTCATAGCTCACACCCTGGAAGGAAGGTGTGAGCGCAGCAATCTCCTGCATGATCTGCTCTGGGTGGGTATAGGCCATGGGGTAGCCCAAAGCGTTGGACAGCTTCATGGTGGCCTCCCAGTCGCCCACGCCTGAGAGCGGCGGCATCACCTGGCGCACCCGGCTGATGCGCCGCTCGGCATTGGTGAAAGTGCCGTCTTTCTCCAGGAAAGAACTGCCGGGCAGCAACACGTGCGCGTACTTGGCGGTCTCGTTCAAAAACAGGTCTTGCACCACGATGCATTCCATTTTTTCCAGGGCCGCGACCACATGCTGGGTGTTGGGGTCAGACTGCACAATGTCTTCACCCACGCAGTACAAGCCCTTGAACGTGCCGTCCAGCGCGGCCTCAAACATATTGGGAATACGCAGGCCGGGCTCGGGGTTGAGGGTGACTCCCCAGGCGGCGTTGAACTGCTCACGCACCGCCGTGTTGCTGATGTGGCGGTAGCCTGGCAGGTCATGTGGGAAGCTGCCCATGTCGCAACTGCCTTGCACATTGTTCTGGCCGCGCAGCGGGTTCACGCCGACCCCTTCGCGCCCGATCATGCCGCAGGCCATGGCCAGGTTGCAGATGCCAATCACCGTGGTGGAACCCTGGGCATGTTCGGTCACGCCCAGGCCGTAGTAGATGGCTGAATTGGGGCCGCTGGCGAACAGCCGCGCCGCAGCTCGCACCTCAGCAGCAGGCACACCGGTGACAGCCTCAAAGGCCTCGGGCGAGTTCTCGGGTTTGGCGACAAAAGCCCGCCAGTCGTTGAAGCTCTTGGTGTCGCAACGCTCGGCCACAAAGGCCTCGTTGACCAGCCCCTCAGTCACCACCACATGCGCCAGCGCGGTGATCATGGCCACGTTGGTGCCTGGTTTGAGTGCCAGGTGGTGCGCGGCCTGGATGTGCGGTGAACTCACCAACTCAATTTCACGCGGATCCACCACAATCAGTTTGGCCCCGCTGCGCAAGCGCTTCTTCAGGCGTGAGGCAAACACCGGGTGGGCGGCAGTGGGGTTGGCCCCCATGACCAGCACCACGTCGGCCTGCTCGACCGATTTGAAGGTTTGTGTGCCTGCCGAGGTGCCAAAGGTTTCGCCCATACCATAGCCGGTGGGTGAGTGGCAAACGCGGGCGCAGGTGTCCACGTTGTTGTTGCCAAAGGCGGCACGAATCAACTTTTGCACCAGGTAAACCTCTTCATTGGTGCAGCGCGACGAGGTGATGCCACCCACCGCGTCCTTGCCATCTTTGGCCTGGATGCGTTTGAATTCACTGGCGGCGTAGGTGATGGCTTCATCCCAGCTCACCTCTTGCCAGGCCTCGTGGATGCTCTTGCGGATCATGGGCTGGGTGATACGGTCTTGATGCGTGGCGTAACCCCAGGCAAAACGGCCTTTGACACAGGCGTGGCCCTCGTTGGCCTTGCCGTCTTTCCACGGCATCATGCGCACCACGGTGTGGCCTTTCACTTCGGCTTTGAAGCCGCAGCCCACGCCACAGTAGGCGCAGGTGGTGATGACGCTGCGCTCGGGCTGGCCCAGCTCGACGACATTTTTTTCCTGCAAGGTGGCCGTTGGACAGGCGGCCACGCAGGCACCGCAGCTCACGCAATCACTCTCCATAAAGGGCTGGTCTTGCCCCGGCGACACGCGGCTGGCAAAGCCCCGGCCTGAAATCGTCAAGGCAAACGTGCCCTGCGTTTCCTCGCAAGCGCGCACACAGCGGTTGCACACGATGCACTTGCTGGGGTCATAGTTGAAATAGGGGTTTGAGGTATCAACAGGCTTCAAGCCTTCGTCTTTGAAATGCGTTTCACTACAACTTCCATAGCGAACTTCGCGCAGGCCGGTCACCCGGGCCATGTCCTGCAACTCGCAGTCGCCACTGGCGGCACAGGTCAGGCAGTCCAGCGGGTGGTCCGAGATGTAGAGTTCCATCACCCCCATGCGTAATTGCTGCAACTTGGGCGTTTGGGTGTGCACTTTCATGCCCGACTCAGCCGGTGTGGTGCAGGATGCCGGGAAACCCCGGCGGCCTTCAATCTCCACCAGACACAAGCGGCAGGAACCAAAAGGCTCCAGGCTGTCGGTGGCGCAGAGTTTGGGCACTTGGATGCTGGCCTCCAGAGCGGCCCGCAGCAGCGACGTGCCTGCGGGCACGGTGATGCTCTGGCCGTCGATCTCCAGCGTGACTTCTTGCGTTGCGCTGCGCCGTGGCGTGCCGTAGTCGGCTTCTTTCAATGGTTCAAACATGCTGTTCCCTCGTGGCGCTCAGGCCAAAATCCTGCGGGTAGTGGTTCAAGGCCGACAGCACCGGGTTCGGGGTCATGCCGCCCATGGCGCACAAGGAGCCGTGGGTCATGGTGTCGCACAAATCGCGCAGCAGCGCCTCTGCCTTGTGGTCGCCGTTCTTGATGCGGTCGATCACCTCCACCCCACGGGTCGAGCCAATCCGGCACGGCGTGCATTTGCCACAAGATTCGATGGCACAAAACTCCATCGCGTAGCGCGCCAGTTTGGACAGGTCTGCCGTGTCATCATGCACCACGATGCCGCCGTGGCCCACCGTGATACCCACCGCGGCATAGGCCTCGTAGTCCATCGGCACGTCCCAATATTTTTCAGGCACATAGGCCCCGAGCGGCCCGCCCACCTGCACCGCTTTGATCGGGCGACCCGAGGCACTGCCACCGCCAAAGTCAAACATCAGCTGGCGCAGGGTGATGCCAAAGGCTTTTTCGATCAAGCCACCACGCTTGACATTGCCGGTGAGCTGAAACGGCAGCGTGCCGTGCGAGCGCCCCACGCCGTAGTGCTTGTAGAAGTCCGCGCCCCGCGCCAGGATGATCGGCACCGAAGCCAAGGTGATCACGTTGTTGATCACGGTGGGCTGGCCAAACAGGCCTTTGAGCGCCGGAATCGGCGGCTTGGCACGCACCACGCCGCGCTTGCCTTCAATGCTTTCCAGCATGGCGGTTTCTTCACCACACACATAGGCCCCGGCGGCCTTGCGTACTTCCAGATGGAAGGTCTTGCCAGACTGCAGAATGTTCGCACCCAGAAAACCTGCGGCAGTGGCCTTGGCAATGGCCTCGCGCATCACCGCCACCGCCTGCGGGTACTCGCTGCGGATGTAGACATAACCCTGCGTGGCCCCGGTGGCGATGGCCGCAATGCTCATGCCCTCAATCAGCATGAAGGGGTCACCCTCCAGGGTCATTCGGTCGGAATAGGTGCCGGAGTCGCCTTCGTCGGCGTTGCACACCACGTATTTTTGTGCGGCCTGGGCAGCCGCCACGGTTTTCCACTTGATGCCTGCCGGAAACGCCGCGCCACCGCGCCCGCGCAGGCCAGACTCCAGCACTTGCTGCACCACCTCGGTGGCAGGCATGCTCAGAGCCCGGCGCAGTCCGGCAAAACCTTCGTGGGCTTGGTAGTCGGCCAGCGACAAGGGATCGGTCACGCCCATGCGAGCAAAGCTCAGGCGCTCTTGCTGTTTCAGGTAGGGGATGTCATCGACCCGCCCCTGCTTCAAGCGATGCTCCGCCCCGGTGTGGAACTGGGCATCGAACAAATCGGCCACATCCTCAGGGCTTACCGGGCCATATGCGACACGGCCTGCGGGGGTTTGCACTTCCACCAGAGGCTCCAGCCAGAACAGGCCGCGCGAGCTGTTGCGCACCAGATCGATCACCAGCCCACGCTGTTGGGCTTGGGCCAGCAGGGCGGCGGCGACTTCGTCCGCACCAAGGGCCACGGCAGCCGAGTCGCGCGGCACATAGATTTTGAGGCTCATGCCGCACTCCTTGCGTCGGCGACCAGGCGGTCAAATTTATCGGCATCCATCCGTGCATGTAACTTCTCATTCACCACCATGGCAGGTGACGACGAACACAAGCCCAGGCAGTACACCGGCTCCAGCGTGAACCCCTGCGCCTGCTGACGGCTGCAAGCATGCGCCCAGAGTGCTTCAGAGCCCATGGACTGGCAGGCTTCAGCACGGCAAATCTGCACCACCTGCGCAGCCGCAGGCTCGTGCCGGAAGAAATGGTAGAAGCTCACCACACCATGGACCTCAGCGCGGGACAGGTTCAGGGCCTGCGCAATGTCACCCAGCGCCTGCGCCGGAATGTAGCCCAGCGCGTCCTGAATGTCATGAAGAATCGGCAGCAAGGCCCCGGGCAAGTGTTTTTTGGCGGCCACCAGGGTTTGAATCGTCTGGTGCGTGGGTTCAGTCAGCATGGTGGTCTTGGTCTGTGTTGGGCTTTTCTTGTGCAGAGAAAAAGTATCCCGTAGCAGCTTGCGGGTGACAAATTTATTCTGCACATGGATCGATTCATGTTTTGAATGATGAAGGCCATTCATCAGTGAACAGGGCATAGTGGAAGCGTTGGCAGGCGCACCGAATCGCGGTTTCCACCGCTCCTACCAATACCCCCTGGCCGCACTTCTTTACACCCTCGGAGTCGCAACTCGAAAGTGTAAAAAATGATCCATGGTGGTCAATGAGTTTCTGAAAAACCGCTGCAACAGCGGCGTGCGCGATGCGCTGTATTTCTGGCGCGACAACATCGACACCGAGGTTGCCCTGATTCTGGAGAGTGAGGTGCGCCTCAACCCGTGCGCGGTTCACTCCGGCCAAGTTGAGGGCGTGGACGGCCAAGTCACAGGCCGCGCTCGCCATGGCATCTCTACGGCACGTATAGTCGGCGGCCTCGGGTTTGACTGACTTGAACCCGCTCTACCACCATTCAACAAGAAACGACCCATGAAAACCAAAGCCGCCGTCGCCTGGAAAGCAGGCCAGCCCCTGAGCATTGAAACCGTGGACCTGCAAGGCCCCAAATTTGGCGAAGTGCTGGTCGAAATCAAAGCCACCGGCATCTGCCACACCGATTACTACACCCTGAGCGGCGCGGACCCCGAAGGCATCTTCCCGGCCATCCTGGGCCACGAAGGCGCGGGTATCGTCGTGGATGTCGGCCCCGGTGTCACCACCCTCAAGAAGGGCGACCACGTCATCCCGCTCTACACCCCCGAATGCCGCCAGTGCAAGTTTTGCCTCTCGCGCAAAACCAATTTGTGTCAGCTGATTCGCGGCACGCAGGGCAAGGGCCTGATGCCCGACGCCACCAGCCGCTTCAGCCTGAATGGCGAACCAATCTTCCACTACATGGGCACGTCCACCTTCAGCAACTACACCGTCGCGCCCGAGATCAGCCTGGCCAAAATCCGCGAAGACGCGCCATTTGACAAGGTCTGCTACATCGGCTGCGGTGTCACCACCGGCATTGGCGCGGTGATCTTCACCGCCAAGGTGGAAGCCGGAGCCAACGTGGTCGTCTTCGGCCTGGGCGGCATTGGGCTGAACGTGATCCAGGGGGCCAAAATGGTCGGGGCCGACAAGATCATCGGCGTGGACATCAACCCGGCCCGCCAGGCCATGGCCCGCAAATTCGGCATGACGCACTTCATCAACCCCAAGGAGGTGGAGAACGTGGTGGACAGCATCGTCCAGCTCACCGACGGTGGCGCTGACTACAGCTTTGAGTGCATCGGCAACACCCAGGTGATGCGCCAGGCGCTGGAATGCACCCACAAGGGCTGGGGCCGCAGCATCATCATCGGCGTGGCCGAAGCCGGGGCCGAGATCAGCACCCGCCCGTTCCAGCTGGTGACCGGGCGCAAATGGGAAGGCTCGGCCTTTGGCGGCGCACGCGGCCGCACCGACGTGCCCAAGATCGTGGACTGGTACATGGAAGGCAAGATCAACATTGACGACCTGATCACCCACACCATGCCGCTGGAAGACATCAACAAAGGCTTTGAACTGATGAAAAGCGGCGAATCCATCCGTGGTGTCGTTATTTATTGATCAAATCGACCTCTATCGCTTATTCATAATGCGCAAGCAGCTACTAAATATATAGCATCATGAACCACCCTCCCCTGCAACTGCAAAGTGAACACGCCTGCTTTGGCGGAGTGCAGCGCTTTTACCAGCACGACTCGAACGAAATCGGCCTGCCGATGCGCTTGTCGGTCTACCTGCCGCCACAGGCCGCGCTTGACCCGGTGCCCGCCGTGCTGTACCTGGCTGGCCTGACCTGCACCGAAGAAACCTTCATGATCAAGGCCGGAGCCCAGCGCGTGGCCGCCGAGCTGGGGCTGGCGCTGATTGCCCCCGACACCAGCCCGCGTGGTGCCGGTGTGCCGGGCGAGGCCGATGCCTGGGACTTTGGCGTGGGGGCCGGGTTTTACCTGGATGCCACCCAGGCCCCCTGGGCCAAAAACTGGCGCATGGAAAGCTACCTGATGCAAGAGCTGCTGCCGCTGCTGGGCCAAAGCCTGCCGCTGGACTTGCAGCGCTTGGGGCTCACCGGCCACTCCATGGGCGGCCACGGGGCGCTGACCTTGGCGCTACGGCATCCGGGGCGCTTCCAATCGCTGTCAGCCTTTGCGCCCATTTGTGCCCCCAGCCTGTGCCCCTGGGGTCAAAAGGCGTTCACCCACTACCTCGGGGCCGACCCCAGCGTTTGGACCGCGCACGATGCCAGTGCACTGATGAGCGGCCTGAGCACTGCGCCCTTCCCCGGCGGCATCCTGATCGACCAGGGCCTGGCCGACAAGTTTCTGGCCGAGCAGTTGTACCCCGAGCGGTTTGAGGCTGCCTGCGCTGCCGCAAGCCAGCCGCTCACGCTGCGCCGCCATGCGGGCTATGACCATGGGTATTACTTCATCAGCAGCTTCATGGCGGAGCATCTGGCGCATCATGCTCGGGGGTTGAGGTGAGTTCTTTCCGGTTGAGATTGCTTTGATTTTTATAGCTGCTTGCGCTTGTTGCACATGCGCTAGAGGCTTATTTTTCATATAGAAACATGGGGGCTCTTGCGCATTGCCGTCCATTGCATTCAATGGGTGGTGGTGCTACCTGCTGTCTGCATTGCCCTCCCAGACCCCACATCACATTTGAACCATGAACACCCCCACATCAGAAGCCATCCCCCGCGTCGGCGTTGGAGTCATCATTGTCAGAGACGGCCTCATCCTTCTGGGCGAGCGCATCGGTTCGCATGGCGCAGGCACTTGGGCCTTGCCCGGCGGCCATCTGGAATTTGGCGAATCGGTTGAGGACTGTGCGCGACGGGAAACCCTGGAAGAAACCGGTTTGCTGCTGCAAACGATCACACCCGCCCCGACCACCAATGACATCATGGCTGCCGAAGGCAAGCATTACGTCACGATCTTTGTGCAGGCCACGGCCAACCGCGCACAGCCCCAAACCATGGAACCCAGCAAATGCCGGGGCTGGCACTGGTTCCGCTGGAGCGCCATGCCCGAGGCACTTTTCCAGCCGCTCAAAACATTGACTCTTCAAGGCTTTGTGCCAGACGGAGCCGCATGACCGGGTGAGGGGCGAAGTCCAAAACAAATCACCCCATCACCGCACCTGAGCCGCCCCACCAAACCGCTCCCGATAAGCCTGCGACAGCACCCCCCCAGATATTTCAAAAACAGCTTGCGCAAGGACTGCTCTGAGGCAAAACTGATCCGGGCGGCCACCGATTTGAGGTGCAGGTTGGCGTACTCGAACACACTCATAGTGCCAATGGCTTCCAGCGCGTTGGCAGTCATGCGCGTATACCACATCGGTCGTGTCATCCAAAGCGCAAAAAGCCATGACAAATCGATGTTTCAAAAATGTTCTCGCATTTCCCAGACACGCCATACTCGCGCAAATTCGCTTGACATACATCAACAGAAAAGCGGAAACTGAACCGATTGACACGATTCAACCAGGGGGAGACAGATGGACAACAACGATCTCAACATCCACTTCGGGCAACGCGGCATTGCGGATTTTCCCGATTACGGCTTCTTCGTAACCATCACGCTAGGCGGCGACAGGCTGCTTGCCTACAAAAAGTGGCTTCAGGTCGCCAAGATCACCGACCACCTGTGCGCAGCCACCGACTATCAAACCGTCTGCGTGCGTGGGGTCGATTACGGGCTGTGGGCACAGTGGTGTGAGGCCAACGGCATGCCACTCCCCCAATCCGCACCCAACCCAGGCAAACTGAAAAAGCCGCCTTTCAAGCACAGCGAAGGTGATCTGTGGTTTCACATCAAGGGCGATTCCGAACCGTCTTGCCGACGTGTTTACGCGGCCATCCTGGCCGAACTGGGTGGCATGGTGCACCATGAGTCCTTGACGATCGGTGACAAGTCGCATGGCGGCAAGGTGTTTGGCGGGCGCTTTATTGACGGGCTCATCAACCCTGTTGATCCGGTGAACCTGTCCGAGCGCATCATCGTGGGTGAGGAAGATGCCTATTACCGAGGGGCTGCTTACGTGCTGCAACAAAAGTTCAAGCACAACTGGGATCGGCTCAACGACATGACGGAGATCGAGAAAGAAAACATGATCGGCCGCAACCAGGACAACACGATCATTCCCAGCCACGACGAGCGCAGCCATATCAAGTGCGTGCGCAAACTCAATGGCGAACGCATGACTCTGAGCATCCTGCGCCAAGCCCTGCCCTACGGCCACTCGCCGTCGGCCAAGGGCAATGAGGAGGGGGTGTACTTCGCCGCCTACGGCAAGAGCGGCACGGTGTTTGACGACCTGATCGATGGCATCTGCGGGCCAGATGATGGCTACATCAGGGACAAGATGCTCAACAACACGCATTCGATCCAGGGCAACTTCTGGTTCATCCCTGGTGCCAAGCAGGCCGGGCTGTCCGGCCCCCATGGCGAGGTCGATGTTCCGATCAATCCGTACTTCGAGGTGCGCAGCAAGAACGGCCTGATGTTCTACAACAACCGCGACTACATCCACCAGTTGAAATCCGGGCAAAAGGATGGGCAGATCAGCGACCGCATCATGGCGCTGCTCGCAGAAACCTTCGATGGCTGGAACGACACCTGGGAGAGGAAGGTCACGATGCCATCTCTGGGACATTTGCAGCAGCATCTGAAAGCACCCCGGTGGCAAGACTTCCAATGGGTGGAGAAGTCTTCCACGGCACTGCGCAAGGGGCTGGCAACCAAGATCAGCCTGTCAGATGTCTTGCTCGGGGAAGCATTCCGTTTACAGGCCAATCTGTTCAACATCAAGCCCAGGGAAATCATTGAACATGCCGCCGCTGACGCTGGGCAGTGGTACCCGTGTGATGGAGTACCTGACACAGGACGAAAAAATAGAATTTTTCTTCGGCATGCTCAACGAGTACTCGTCCACCGGGCACAACGTGCCAAACTACAAAAAGGTGCTGCGTTTGGGCGTACAGGGCTTGCTTGACGAGGCCAATGCCAAGCTCGGGTTGGCCAGTGAGGATGCCAAAGACTTCTACCAGTCGGTGGTGTGGTCGCTGGAGGGGTTGCAGACATTCATCACCCAGTACGGTGAACTCGCCACCCGGCTGCATGACGAGACACCTGAGACATGCCAACAGGAGCGCAGCAACCTGGGCGGTATCGCCACACGCATGAAAAAACTCGCCAGCGCAAAGCCAGAGGGCTTGCTTGAATCCTTGCAGCTCATTTTCATCATCAACTGCGCGTTGCACCAGGTCGGCGAGCCCATGTCCATCGGTCGCCTGGATCAGTACCTGATTGAAGCCTACGAAGCGGACATGGCATCCAACCGGCTGACAGTGGATGAGGCCCAGGACATCATCGATGCCTTCTGGCTGAAGATGGATGAAACGGTTTTGTACAACCGCCAGAACATGCCCGACTACATCACCTATGGCACCGGCGCAGTGTTCTATTCGGCAGGAAATTTCCCGCAAGGCTCGGCGCTGAACCAGTGGGTGCAACAAGTCACAGTGGGCGGCTACCTGCCCACTGACACAACGAGCCCGCAGGATGGGTGCAACGCCATCACCCTGATGTGCCTGCGTGCGGCGCGGCGGCTGCCACTGAACGCGCCGTGCCTGTCGCTACGTGTGCACAACAAGATGGATCTGCCGATTCACCAGGACATCCTGGAAGAAGCCGCCAAGGCGATCCTGTCAGGCGGTGCGCACCCGGTGCTGATGAACGACGACAAACTTTGCGAAGGCCTGATGCACAGCGGGCCGGTGTCACTGGCCGATGCCCGCGACTACACCTGCGACGGTTGCTTCGAGCCGATCATTGGGGGCAAGACGGAATGGGCCTTCAGCTATGTGCCCATCCTGCCCGTGGTGGGCATGGCCATGAACCAGGGGGCCACCATCGAAGGCGCGGGCTGGGTCAACCTGCGGGGCTTGAAAAGCGGCTGGAACTCGCCACCGCCGCAGGAAATCCATTCCTTCGCGTCGTTCATGGAGATTTTCTATACCCAATACACCTGGCAAATCAGCGCGTTCTACAACTCGTTGATGAACAACTATGGTGCGCTTGGCCCGGTCTGCCCCAGCCCGCTGTTCTCGTCAATGGTGGACGGCTGCATGGAAAGCGGTCGCGACATGACGGACGGCGGTGCGCAGTACCACATCGTGGCCCCAATGATGTGTGGCATCACCAATGCCATCAACGCACTCTACGCCATCGACAAACTGGTGTATGACCCCGCAACTGCCGTCACCACCCTGCCAGAGCTGTTGCAGGCGCTGTGGAACAACTGGGGTGAAAGCATGCAGGAGCCGTTTCAGAACGTGTTGGCTGGCCCGGCCCGGGCAGAAGACAACGCGGCCCGCTACAAGGCGTTGCGGCAAGTCGCTTTGTCACTGCCCAAGTTTGGCCGTGGCAACAGCCCGGAGCTGAAGGCGTTTGGAGCCGAAGTCGTCACCAAGTGCGTGCAGATCATCCGTGACGGCATTGATCACCCCTTGCCTGGTATCGGCAAGAACTACGAGGTGTTGAAGAAAAAATACGGAAGCCCCGAAAAACCATTCGCCTTTACCGTCACCCCCGGCGTGGGCACCTTCGAGGACAACCTGGGCCTGGGCGTGGGCATGGCCGCCTCAGCCGATGGCCGCTTGGCTGGCGAAACCATCGCCGATGACTTCAGCCCCGCACCCAGCCCCTGCGACATGCCTGTGGATTCGCAGCCCTACAACATCTTCGAGGCGCTCAAGGACTGGAACGTGCCGGCCATCAACATCGGGCTATCCAATGCCGCACCGGTGGATGTGAACATCCGCGAAGACTTTCCGCTAGACGAACTGAAAGAAGTCATCCGGCAATTTGCCGCTGGCGACATCGGCTCCAACCTGCTCACCGTGACCACCGCCAACCCGGACACCTACACCCAGGCCCAGACGCTGCCCGAGAAATACGACCTGGTACGGGTGCGCCAGGGCGGCTGGAGCGAGTTCTACATGGCCATGTTCCCGCAGCACCAGCAGTACATCATCCGCCGACCCTATTTCGATGCGGGAAAAACAGCGGTGATGCCCTGAGGAGGCCCCCATTTACCACGCATGAGTGATGGTGTATTGCTCCTTTTCGAATTCAGAATTTAAACAAGGATGTCAATCAGGATAGGCCACAAAACTCACATGAATGGATTCAATTTTTCACTCACAAAGGATATTTTCATGAACCAAAATGATGGCACAAACAGTATCAGCGGAAGAGTCAGTGCAATACAAAAGAACAATAATCAAATTCAAGTCACGATTGACTCCACTGCATTTGGTCAAATTCCGCCAAGTGGAGAAAATGGATCTCTTCATAATTTTTTTTACGAACCGGGTGGTATCAGCGATGAGCAAATGGTCATTTTGCAACAGGCGCTCTACAGCAAAATCGGCGTGACAGTTAATTTTCAAATGGGCGGCTCTACTGGCCGAACAGTGAATTCAATAAGCATCAACACCGCTGTCATCACCATCAATCAGAATATGTTCTTCTGTGACCAAAACCGTTGGTCACCCAAGGGCGTTTGTTATCAACCGCAAGATGGTGTTGACCCCTTAAGCGACAACAACTTCTCTGACATCCAGAATCTGGTTGACCCCCAAACGCCTTATGGTTTTACCAATCTCGGCATTAACTGTCTGCGCGTGTACCAGGTTGATCCCACTGCCAAGCATGACAAGGTGATGCAACTGCTCGCTGCGAGTGGTATTTACGTCTTGGTCGGTGCAGTGAATGCAGCGACGGCGATTACCGGCACAGCCAGTAGCGTACCGACGACAACCGTTACTCGGGTCAAGGAAGTTGCCGATGCTTTTGCCGCTTATGACAACGTCCTCGGTTTCTCGATCAGTAATGAGCTACTTGATTCCAATGACCAAACCAATTACGGTTTGGTTTCTATTGTCAAGCAGGTCAAGCAGCAAATGCAGGCGCATATGCAGAAGCAGAACTATCGTGCGATACCTATTGGCTGCTGCACCAGAGATGACCCTGCCTTTACCTTTTCTGCCACACAGGCCTATACCTGCGGCCCAGCCGATCTGCGAATGGATTTCATTGGCTACAACGCCTATCGTTGGGTAGTCGATAGTGGTTCCACCCCGTCTGCGGGAACTATCAACCAATACTATCTCCTCTATCAGCAATTCCAGAACTTCCCCGTTCCAGTGATGCTGACCGAAATGGGGGCGCAGTGTACTGGCGGAAGGAATTGGACACAGATTCCCTATATTTTTGGAGAAACTCAAGTCAGCTCCACTCCGCCCAACTCCCTATCGGCAACCATGTCGGATGCAATATCCGGTTGCTTTGCCTTTCGTTTTTATGAACAAGGTGACGGATTTGGGCTGGTCAATAACACAACGCCGCCTTCTATCATGACATCTGGAAATGGTGGCGGCTACCAAGACCTGCAAGCAGCCTATAACAAGATCACATCCTTTACGGGTACACCGAATGGTGTCACCGAGGTTAAATGCAGCTCGCTGACGGGCAACCCCTACGCTGGCAACAACGCCAGTGGCGGTTTGCCCAGCGCGGTGACAGTGACTTTGACTAACAGCATTACAAGCCCGGCCAATGGGACGACGATCACTTTCAACTACACCTTGGTTAAAGCTCCTACGCCAACCGACTGGATATCTGCCGCCACCATTCCCCCTTTAGGCTCTGCACAAAGCGTCACGTTTCCAGCCGGCACCATGGCGATTTCAATGGTCTATGAAACTCCCGGTTCGCAATGGCTCCAGGGATGTCAGTTGCAAGGAGCGAGTTTGCTGGCCTTGCAATCCGGTGACACCATTCAAGGGCAATGGGAATCTCCAAACGGCAACGGCATTTGTCCCATCGTCACGGCTTAGATTTGATTGGCTAGACCACCTGAAAAAAGATCAATGAGAGTCGATCCCATTGATCTTGGTGACATCTTCTGAACAAGAACAATGTCGCGGGCATTAACCATCGCAGCCTCTTTTTGGAAATACAAATCGCATCTATGAAAACACTGTCACGCTTACTGCTCCTCTGCTTCATGTGCCTGCTGCCCGCAGCTTTCGCCCAGACGATGCCACCACTTAACCGCAATGCATGGAACATCGTTTTCGTACAAAGTTTTGAAGCATCCCCCACAACCAACAATCTCTCGGCCCAAGGCTTCAATCATGCGCTGCTGTTTGGGCAACTGCTCAACACCATCACCGCAGGCAAGAGCGCCGATGTCAGGCAGATTGGCTCACTGGCCTCCAAGTCCAACCCGCAAGACATGACCGCCATTCAAAGCATTGAGCCGTATGCCGTGCTGAACAACCGTGGGGTTTCGCACACCGTGGTCAACAGCGGTGGCATCACGGCGTATAACTCACCGGCGTACATCATCAACAACATTCTGAGCAACCAGCCGCACGGAAACTACATCATGGCCATGCCAGCGGCCATGATCAACAGCACCGTCGCAGCCCTGAGCGACCCAACCGCCCCAGTGGTGTCCCTCACACCCGGCAATACCAACCAGTACCTCGTGCTGTCGGTCGAAAACGCAAGAACGGCCGTCACCGTTTATGAAGACAACATCAAGCCAGCGGCTCACTACCCTGATCTGAATTTGAAGCCCACTGCGCACTATGCGTGCCCGCAGAGTCCGGTCACCTTCACCGCAGCCAAACCGAAAACCTCCAAGTTTCAGTTCAACACCGGCCAAACCGTGTTGTTTGTCCGGCATGTAGAGGCCCACCCGAATTCGGCTTTTGAGAATGGCAATTTTGTCTGCCAGGGCGAATGGCGTGCCATCGGGGCCAACAAAATACTGCTCGACAAAATCGGCGGCAAGGTCAACAACATCCTCACCACGAACCCAGGCAATTTGATTGGCTGCGACAGCAATTGCGCCTATGTCCGGCCCTCTCTCACGATCTCGCCTTTTACGATTGCGCATCAACAGCCACTGACGCTGGCCGGATTCCAGTGGAACGATGCACCAACGCTGGCTGCCAGCCTGTTCACCCAAAATACACCGTATTCCAGCCAAGCGTTCAACCAGGCCACCACGCTGGTGGCCTGGGAACATGAACACATTCAGGAGGCGTTCCAGTATCTGTTCAACACCCTCTACCAGAACCCCGAGGCTGCCCAAAAAATCCCGCAATGGTCGTTCACCGACTACGACACGCTCTGGAAACTCCAAACCAACGACAAGGGTGACATCACGTTCAGCAACAGCTGCGAAGGCATTGACAGCAACGCCCTGCCCAGCACCTGCCCGGCATTTCCGGTTGGGACGAAGTGATCCCTGATACCCGTGCCCAACACCAGCCCATCAGCCCGTCCTTGAAAGAACCCACATGACGCAAACCGCCACCCCCAACCCCCTCCCAAGCGGCAACTATTTCGAGGTTTCCATCCTCAACAACACGGGCACTCATGATGGCCCCAATGACCAGGGCGGGGTTGGCAATGGCAGCCTCTACATCTCGCTGGTCAGTCAGACGCAGGCCTACAAGTTTGAGCAGTACATCAACAGCAGCCAGCAAACCGTTTATGTGGCCACGGTCGACACCTCGCCTGGCAACTCGGTCGCCTCGATTGCGCTCTCGACCCTGAAGAATGAGATCGACAACACGCTCGGGTTCTATGTTCAAGTCTTTGACACTGCCCCGATCGCTTTGACCGGGGGACGGATTTACTTTGCCGATCAGCCGAACCAGGTGCCCTATGCCGCCAGCCAACCCGGCGGCATTGCGCCCAATGCGGCGTTTGATTTCGACTTTGTGGAGTTCACCGTAGATGCCGCCACCAACCAACTCAATCTGGACACCACGCAGGTTGATCAGTTCGGCATGCCGATTTACCTGCAGGTCAGCCCGGTGGTTTCAGACTTCAAGGATGGCACCGGTATTGTGAACACGCACAGCCGCGCGGGTGTGATTCAGAATTTTCAGAGTGCAACCGCCACAGGCCCTTTTGTGGCCTACCAGGGTGTTGCCCGGCAGTCGTTCGACGCAGCGCTCTACAACCTGTTCAACAACTATGACAGCAGCACTGGCGGTCATAGCCTTTATCTGGTGGGCAATGGCAACGCCGGGTTTGAGATATTCACCGGCCAGGTGATCGACAGTTTTGCCTGCAAGGATCTGAATGGCAAAGCTGGAACCTATACGGTGTTTCAATTCGTCGGCTCAGGTTATTGCTACGACGGGGCCGATGCCACCCTGACATCCGTTGGCAGCCGAGGGGGTGTCACCTACCAAATCTTTTACCCCTACTTCAACAACAATGATGCCAACTCGGTCAATACCGCACTGAGCGCAACATCGGATGCACCTTACTGGTTTGGCGGTTTTTCCTCCACCGCAGACCTCCAGTTCAACCTGCCCTTGACTTCGGCCGCACGCATGGTGTTTGGGGCCAGCGGTGTTTTTGCCGACAACGTTTCACAACAGGCTTACCTCACCCGGCAAGGCAGCCTCCCGGCCCATTACGATTCGGTCATGCTGGGCAACCTGGAAAACCAGTTGGTGACGATGCTCAACCGCGGTGTCACGCCCAATACGGGTAGCCAGACGAATATGCACTTGCGAACCGGCTCGAACACCGCCAATGACCTGATCTATGCCGATCTTGCCAAAGCCACAAGCACAAGCACACCCCAGATCAGCTACACCAGTTCCAGTGGCGCACTGACCTCGTTCTCGGCAGGTTCTCTGTCCCAGAATGCGAATGTGCCCAGTGGCAGTTCTGTGCTGTGGAACAGCGTTGGCGGCACGATTTATTTCACCGACCCCAGCAGCTCAAAAGCCATCACTCAAACGTTCACGATTGACCCGAGCGATATCACGCAGCCGTTCACGCTGAGTCCGGCCACGACAACCGGCGCCAACTACGTCACCAGTGCCAACTACCTCATCATCAACGGCGTGCCGACACAGATCCAGTTTGAATGGCTCAATGCGATTGGACTGAGCACGGCGAATGTCAATGTTGCGTTCTCGCTGGACTACGCCCCCACCACAACCGAAGCGCACTACGCCACCCTGCATCTCTTTGACCCGTATGGACAGACACAACTGAGCTACCAAAGCGGTGACCTCGGGCCCAGCACCAACTTCTCAAGCAACTTGGTGGGAGCGACCGGCAACGACCCGACATCCGGCATGACCATCACGGGGATCGGGCTGAGCAACCCGACCTATGTCTACCAGGCCAGCAGCACCAGCCCTGACAGCATCACGATTTACTCGCCGCAGGCCATGAGCCCCATCAACACCAATATCCTGACTTTCTCCAACTTCTATCCGACCGATGCCAGCGGCAAGCCCCTCGGGGACTGGAATGCCTATGCCGCTTTTTTCCATACCGGTTTGAAGGGTGAAACTGCGCCAACTGTGGACGGCAAAGGCTATGCGTTTGCCTTTGACGACAACGGTGGGTACAGCTCTGACATCACGGTGCAACTCCCCTCAAGCTCAGCCGCAGGGGTGGTCACCACACTGAACCTGACCCTGTTGCCCTGGTTGTCAAAAGCCAAGGCGACATAACACAGGCATCCAACACAACGGCAACCAACTTTGCTGCTGTGTCCGCATTCAACCCACCCACAGAAAGAGGAGCTACCCGCATGACGATTCAACCAGACATCACCAGTCCACTCGTTCGCGCCCCGGTGCAAGCGGTCGACTTCAACATCCTCGGCCATCTCAAATGGCTGGTCGGCACCTGGAACAGCCCCAAAGGTGCAGCAGCCACCGGCTTCAATGTGATGCCACTGCCCCAGCAAAACGCGCCCGGTGGCTTCGTGCTGAAGAACTTTCCTTACTACGAGGAAATCACATTTGCCCCCATTGCCGGTGGCGCACCCAACCGGGGCGGCACGTTCACCCAAAACACCAGCGTGTTGTTTTACGAACAGCGCGTTTATGTGGCCAACAATCCTGCCCCGGCTCCAGCAGCACAGCTCCAGGACACGCTGATTCACGCCGAAAACGG
>VIKI01000058.1 GCA_008080595.1 Comamonadaceae bacterium | reverse complement strand
CAGCGTGTTTAAACGCCAGATCATTCAGCCTTGCTTCTCGGGGTGAGCTGAGTAGTTACATTGACGGAGTGGGTATGGTGATTTTGCGCAGTTGGGGCATTCTGGGGCTACCTCTTGGGATATTGTTGGCGTGCGTGCGTCACCATCTCGACCTGCACGCAATCAGCCAGCACCCGATAGAAAACCAGATAGTTTGGGTGTACAACGATTTCCCTGTAGCCCGGTTTTCTATCGCTGGTTTTGTACAAAAACGGATGTTCTGACAAAGGCTCTGCGCTCTCATGGATGAGATGACCAAGCTTCACAGCGGCTGCGTAGTCGTGCTCTGCGACGAAGGCGACGATCTCCAGTAGGTCTTGCTCAGCCTCAGGATGCCAGACGACAGGCAGCACTAAGCAGCCTTTTTCTGCAACTGGTTGAGAAGAGCTGCCAAATTTGCACCCACTTGGTCATGTGGAATTGCGGGGCGCTTGTCTTCAGCTCGTTTGTCGAGCTCAGCAGATAACCAAGTGTTGTAGGCAGACTCCTCCGTCACGCTGCCAAAAACAGAAACTCGCGAGTCAAGAATGATGGTGTTCATGGTTCGATTTTGACCTAAATTGAGCATTTTTGGTAAAAAATCTACCCCCTTGGGGCGCGTTTTGACGTGTGGGTCATTGGAGATCAAATGTGCCAGGCTCGAATTAATCTGGTGAACGACATGGACTTGTGGGAAGTGAAAGAAGCCTTCCCCATGACGCTGATGCTCGAACTAGGCCTGAGCCACAACATCGTCAATGCCAACGGTGGTGGCGTTGGAGATGCTATAACTAGAAGAGCTTCTTGGGCATTTTCTATAAGGGCTACAGGACTATTTGTTGTCAAACTTTAGTCCAACAGGCTCGATACCGGGCCACGCCAGCCAATGCTGGCCAGCTCAGCATGCTCATCAGCCCCTTCAAACACAAACAACTCAAAACGGGCGGCAGCGTTGCGTCGATAGACCTCCAGGCGGGGAGCCTCGGTGTCGAGCAGTGCGTACTCTTGCAGGCTAACGAGCTTTTGCAGGCTGAGAAATTTTTGCCCCCGGTCATACGCGGCGGTGGAGGGTGACAGCACTTCCAGCACCAGCAGTGGTGCGCAGACCTTCACCGCGCCCAGGTCGCTCAGGTCTTGGGCATTGCAGGTCACCAGCACATCAGGATAAAACCAATGCTCGGTGACGCTCACAGCCACTTTCACATCACCCGCAAATACCTTGCAAGGGCTGCCATGAAGGTGGGTTTCAAAAGCAATCATGCTGCGCAGGGCCGCCCGGTTGTGCCGCAGGGTGCCACCCGTCATGGCAAACACCTCGCCATGGAAAAAATCATGTTTTTCATTTTGTTGTGACTCCCATGCAAGGTAATCGTCAACGGTCAATTTCGGCTGAACAACGGCTGGGGCCATGGCATATCTCCAGTGCAATTTGCGCTCATTGTCGGGCAAAACAGCCTTGGTCGGGTTAGTGCAGCGTTACCCGACATCTTCTTCATGCCTCGCCGCTCCGCCGCCATTAGCCGGGTTTCGCCTGGGCCGCCAGAGCGCGTAATTTGTCTTTTTTGCTGGGGCGCTGGCCCTTGATGCCGCCGTTGCCTGCGGCGTTGGGGTCGTTGGAGGCGGGCGGGGCCAGCTCTTGGGCTTCAAAGCCGGGGATGCTTTCCAGCGGCACATCGAGCTGGTGGCGTTTGGCAATCAGCCGCCAGTGCGCCTGGCTGCTGGCGCTGACAAAACTCACCGCCAGGCCGGGTTCACCGGCACGGCCGGTGCGGCCAATGCGGTGGGTGTAATCATTGGCCGAGCGCGGCAGGTCAAAGTTCACAACCACCGGCAGGTTGGCAATGTCCAGCCCGCGTGCAGCCACGTCGGTGGCCACCACCACGCTCAAACGTTCGGCCTTGAAGTCGGCCAGCACCTGGGTGCGTTTGCCCTGGCTCAATTCACCGTGAAACGGTTCCGCCGTGGCTCCACCTTTGCGCAGTTTGTCGGCCACGATTTCTGCGGCAAATTTGGTCGCCACAAACACCAGCACACGCGACCAGGCGTGCTGCTGGATCAGGTGGCGCAGCAGCTGGGTGCGGCGCGAGGTGTCGACGGCAATGGCGCGTTGGGTGATCTCGACCGGCGGGGCCGCGTCCGGTCGCACGTCGACCCGCACCGGGTCGTGCAACAAAGTGTTGGCCAGGGTTTGCACCGCTGGCGCAAAGGTGGCCGAGAAAAACAGGCTTTGGCGCTTGGGCGGCAGCAACGCCAGCACCTGGTTCAGTTCGTCGGCAAAACCCAAGTCCAGCAGGCGGTCGGCTTCATCAAGCACCAGCAGCTGGACGGCTGAAAGTTTCACCGCGTTGTGCGCCACCAAGTCCAGCAGCCGCCCTGGGGTCGCCACCAGCACTTGTGTGCCGCCGCGCAAGCCCATCATTTGCGGGTTGATTGACACCCCGCCAAACACCACGCTGACCTTGACCGGCTGGGGCAACTGCTGCGCCAGCGCGCGCAGGGTGTCACCGACCTGGGTGGCCAGTTCACGGGTCGGCACCATCACCAGGGCTTGGGTCTGCTTGCCTGCTGAAGTTTGAAGACTTTGCAGCAGCGGCAGGGCAAAGGCCAGAGTTTTGCCCGAACCGGTGTGGGCGCAGCCCAGTACATCCTGGCCCGCCAAGGCTGGCGGGATCGCCCCCAACTGAATCGGGGTGGGGGTGTCAAAACCCAGCTGGCGCACGGCCTGGATCAGGGGGGCAGACAGGCCCAGGGTAGAAAAACTCATGGTGTGATGGTGGGGTGGGAACGGTCAAAGAAGAGGGCAGTTTACGTGCTGGATAATCCCCGGTCAGTAAAGAGGTGGCATATCGTCAGCCTCTGATCGACGTAAAGGACTCCGTGAAAAAAACATTCCAACTCCAGATTGAAGGCAAAAACCCAGACCGCGTGCTGGAGGCCGTCAAACACGATATTCGCCAGTACATGAAGCGTGAGCGCCGCAAGGCTTTGCCGGATGGCGTGGATTTTTGGGACTTTGACTGCAAATTTGGCACCCATGCCGACAACGCCGAAGTGGTGCACCCGGCCAACCTGACGGCTTTGATTGATGCGGTGGCCCAGGCCGGTGGGGCGGCGTTTTATGTGGAACTGCTGGCCAAACCCGGACATCGCACGGTGCGCGAGCCCAAAGAGGCTTCCTGAAGCGCTGGAAAAGAATGGTGGTGATAGGTGGATTTGAACCACCGACATCAGCATTATGAATGCTGCGCTCTAACCAACTGAGCTATATCACCAACAGGCCAAGATTATAGCGGTTTGGCGAGCACTTTTTCAGACATGGTGTCACTGGTGTGTGAAAACTGCTTTGCGCTTGTTGACAAAGGCATCCATGCCTTCTTTTTGGTCTGATGTGGCAAACAAGGCGTGGAACAGGCGACGCTCGAACATGATGCCGTCGTTGAGTGTGCCCTCAAAGGCGCGGTTCACCGATTCTTTCACCGCCATCACCGCCACTTGCGAGAACTCGCTGATCAGCAAGGCCGCGCCCAGGGCTTCATCCATCAATTTGTCCAGCGGCACCACGCGGCTGACCAGTCCGGCGCGTTCGGCCTCTGTGGCATCCATCATGCGCCCGGTCAGGGCCAGATCCATGGCCTTGGCTTTGCCCACCGCACGCGGCAGGCGCTGGGTACCGCCGGCACCGGGGATGATGCCGAGCTTGATCTCGGGTTGGCCAAAGCGGGCGTTGTCGGCTGCGATGATGAAGTCGCACATCATCGCCAGTTCACAGCCGCCACCCAAGGCGAAACCACTCACGGCGGCAATCACCGGCTTGCGCACCGAGCGGATTTTTTCCCAGTTGCGGGTGATGAAATCGTCTTTGTAGACGTTGGCAAAACTGTAGCTGGCCATGCCGCCAATGTCGGCCCCGGCGGCAAAGGCTTTTTCGCTGCCGGTGATGATCATGCAACCAATGGCCGGGTCGGCATCAAACGCATGCAGGGCGCTGCCCAGCTCGGTCATCAGTTGTTCGTTCAGCGCGTTGAGTTGCTTCGGACGGTTCAAGGTGATGATGCCGACTTTGTCGGCTTCGGTGCGAACGGTGATCAGTTCATAGGTCATGTGTGCTCCTGAGTTGCTTGTTGTGGATAAAAATGGCCTCTAGCGCTTGTCAAACAAGCGCAGGCAGCTATTGTTTTTGATTGTTTTCCGGGGCCAGCCAAGTCTCGGCCAAGGCAACATTTTGGATGCTCAGTTTGACCTGCATCACCGGTTTGGGCAGGCTCACTGGCAGACGCATCAAACGCTGGTCACGGGCCACCAGGGCGGCGAAGGTTTTGGCCTGGCCCAGGTACAGCGCCAGGTCGTCCTGCTTGTGGATGCGCCAGGCTTGGCGTGCCTTGGACTTGCCCAGCTCAATCCCCAGCCATTCGTCACCCGCGGCAAAACCGGCTTGCTCGGCAGCACTGCCCCGCAGCACGCTTTTAACCTGCAAACCATTGTGCTCATTGAGCTTCAAGCCCAATTGCTCTGTGCGTGAGGCGCTCTTTTCTTCATAGCTGATGCCGTGCTGCTGCAGCAATTTTTTGAGCGGCAACTCGGCCGTGCCATGCACCCAGTCTTGCAATTGCGCCGCAAAAGACACACCCGACAGCTCGGCCAGCACCTCCAGCAGGTCTTGCTCTGTCATGGGGCCGCCCTGGCAGCGCTGCCACAGGGTGCGCATGACGGCATCCAGGCTGGTCTGGCCGCCCTGGCGCAAGCTCAAGTCCAGGCACAGTGCCACCAGTGAACCTTTGCTGTAGTAGCTGACCGTGGCATTGGCGGTGTTTTCGTCTGGCCGGTAGTACTTGACCCAGGCATCGCGGCTGGCCTGCGCCAGACTTTGCACCAGGCGGCCCGGGGTTTGCTGCACCTGGTGGATGGTTTTGCTGAGCAACTTCAGGTAGTGGGCGCTGTCAATCAGCCCGGCGCGGCGCAGCAGCAGGTCATCAAAATAGCTGGTGAAGCCTTCAAAAAACCACAGCAGCTCGGTGTAGTTTTCTTGCGCGTAGTTGTAACGGGTAAATTCGGCCGGGCGCAGGCGTTTGACGTTCCAGGTGTGAAAGTATTCGTGGCTGATCAGCCCCAGCAAGGTGGTGGTGCCGTCAGACGGCGGGCTGCCCGCGGCTTGACCGGTTTGTGGCAGATCGGCCCGGCGGCAAATCAGTGCGGTGCTGTGGCTATGCTCCAGCCCGCCATAGCCGTCGTGCATGGCGCTGAGCATGAACAGGTAGTGGCGATGCGGGGCCTGCACCGGTTGCGAACCATGCCAGAAGGCAATTTCGGCTTCACAAATGCGCTGGGTATCGGCCAGCAGACGGGCCCCGTCAAAGCTGGGCGGCGCACCCGCGACGATGAAGCGGTGTGGAATGCCCGCCGCGACAAACTCACCTTGCCAGAACGGGCCGAGTTCCACCGGGCTGTCGACCAGCTCATCGTAGTTGGCGGCCAGATAGCGGCCAAAGCCCCGTGCGGTGACTTTCTGCGCCGTCAAGGCGGTGGCGGCTTGCCAGTCTTCGGGCAGGCCGGCATCGTTCAGTGTGAGCTGATGCGGCGACTGTTCTTGCCCATGAACCCGCAGACACAGGCTGGTGCCATTGAAAAAACCACGCTGGCTGTCGAGCCAGGCGGTGCGTACCGAGGCATCCAACGCATAGACCTCGTAGCTCAGCACCACCGGTTTGTCGGCTTGGCAGTGCACTTGCCAGGTGCACTTGTCGAGTTGTGTCAAAGCCACAGAACGCTTGCCTTGCTGCGCTTGCAGGTGTTGCAGGTGTTTGGAGAACTCCCGCACCAAATAGCTGCCCGGTATCCACACCGGCAGGCTAAAGAGCTGGTCAGCGGCGGGTCGGGGCAGGGTGAGGGTGACTTGGAACAGGTGAGCGTGTATGTCTTGCACGCTGATGGCGTAATGGATCGGGGGCGTGGCAGTGCTCATGGGCCGGATCGGATCAGTTCAGACGCTTTTCAACCTGATCTGCTCCCATGGCTCCTGGCACACGTGAGCCATCCAGAAACACCAGGGTGGGGGTGCCGGTGATCTTGTATTTGTGACCCAGTTCCACATTGCGGGCAATGGCGGCGCTGTCGCAACTGGCTGCGGGTGGCGTGATGTCGCGCACCATCCAGTCTTGCCAGGCTTTGGTCTTGTCTTTGGCGCACCAGATGGCTTTGGATTTTTCAGTGGAATCAGGGCTCAGGATCGGGTACAAAAACATGTACACGGTGACGTTGTTGACCTTTTGCAAATCTTTCTCAAAGCGTTTGCAGTAGCCACAGTTGGGGTCTTCAAACACGGCCAGCTTGCGTTTGCCGTTGCCCCGCACAATGGTGAAGGCATCTTTGAACGGTAGCGTCTCAAAATTGATGGCGGTGAGTTTGTCAACCCGTTCTTCGGTCAAATTGCGTTTTTGTTTGGTGTCGATCAGGTTGCCCTGGATCAGGTAGTTGCCATGAGCATCGGTGTAATAAATGTCGGCTCCGTTGACCCGGATTTCGTAGATGCCCTCGATCGGGGTTTTGCTGACCTCATCAATGTTTTGCAGCTGCGGGATACGCTCAGACAAAGTTTTGCGGATGGTGGCTTCCTGAGACCAGGTGGTGCTGGTGGCCAGCAGGGCGCAAGTCAGCAGGATGGATTGGCGTAAATTCATGTGCGTCCTGTCAAAGTGATGAGGGTCTTGTTCTGACCCGTTAATGTGAAAGAAGTTCAACCAAGGGGCAACTGCGCTGATGTCACAGCCCCATGGCTTGGCGTGCTGCCCAGTTTTTGGCCGCGCCGCTGAGCTCAAAACCCTGCATACCCCAGTTGCGCAGTTTTTGCCAGCCGTCGCCTTGTTTGGCAAACAGTTGTTGCAAAAACGTCATGGCGGCATCGGTGGTGGTGACTTCGGAACGTCGCGCCCGCTCATATTGGCGCAGCAGCTTGATGTCGTTGACCGGCCTCCAGTAAGCCCGGTTGTGCAACACCTGGGCCAGTTCAGCCACGTCACCCAAACCCAGGTTCAGGCCTTGCCCGGCCAGCGGGTGCACATTGTGTGCGGCATCACCGGCCAAGGTCCAGCTTTGTCCATGAGTCACACCCATCCAGCGGCTGGCTTGGGCTGACTGCAAGGCCCAGGCCTTGCGTGAGCTGGTCAGCTGGAGCTGGCCCAGACAGCCTTGGCTGAGCGTATGGAGTTGCTCGCAAAAATCGGCAGCATCGGCTTCCAGCAATTCGGGCACACGGGCATCGGGCACCGACCAGACCAGGCCCACCGATTGGCCTTCTTGGCCGTCAAGCGGCAAAAACGCCAGAATTTCATCACCTTTGAACCATTGGCGTGCCACCTGGGCGTGTGGTTTTTCGCAAGCCAGCCGGGCCGCGATGGCGGTTTGCGGGTAGCGCGTGGCGACAAAATCCACGCCAAATTCTTCCCGGCTGGTGCTGTGACGGCCTTCACACACCACCGTCAGGGTGGCTGGGCGGGGGGCCTCCAGCAACTCAATGTGCGGCTGAAAACGCACTGCCTCGCGCAGCTGTGCTTCCAGCGCGGGCACATCAACGATCCAGGTCAGTGCTGGCACGGCCAGGCTGCTGGCAGAGAAATGCACGGTACCGCCATCGTCACCTTCAACCTGCATCTCGGTGACGACGGTGGCATGCTGGGCATCGGGCCAACAGCGCACCGACTCCAGCAAGGCTTTGGATTTGGCGTTCAGCGCGTACACCCGCACGTCGGGCTCGCTGCCCTCAGGCGGCTTGGCGGCCACCAGGCCCACTCGCAAGCGATCCCGGGCCAATAACAAAGCCAGCGTGTGGCCGACAATGCCGCCGCCACGAATGCAAATATCAAGGTGTTGAGTCATGGCGCAGATTGTAGGAGTGGGCTGGGGTGCTGGTCTGGCCGTCGAAAAAACCTATGGCAGACCCTTGCCCCAGGGTGTGACGCTGGATTAGGACAAACCGTATCTTTTCAGTTTGAGGTAGAGCGTGCTTTTGGCGATGCCAAGATGTTTGGCGACCAAGGTCAGATTGCCACCGTCTTGTTCAATGGTTTTTCGGATCAATGCCAGCTCCAGGTCTTCCAATTTTCCCAGAGCAGGAGCCTCTGCAATCTTTTCGGAGGTTTGGCGGGAGATATCCACCGAGCCGATTTCTGGTGGCAGGCCGTCCAGTCCAATGGCATCACCTTGTGCCATCAGAAACATACTCTCCACCACATTGCGCAACTCACGCACGTTACCCGGCCAGGTGTAGGCTTCAAACGCATCCAGCACCTCTGTCCTGAACCGCTTGGGTTGGGCGGCGTACTTCTCTGACATCAGCCCAAGAAAATGCGCTACCAGCAAGGGAATATCCGGCTTGCGCTCCATCAAGGAAGGAATCCGGATACTGGTGACAGATACCCGGTAAAAAAGGTCCATGCGAAAACGCCCTTCGGCCACCTCGTCGCGTAGATTCCGGTTGGTGGCAGACACCAGTTTGAAGGAGACCTTGCGCGGCGAGGTCTCCCCAATGCGGTAAATCTCACCCTCTTCCAGAACGCGCAAAAAGTGCGGTTGTAACTCCATTGGCATTTCACCGATCTCATCCAGGAACAGGGTGCCGCCATGGGCCGCCTCGATCTTGCCAGTCATGCCGCCGCGCCGTGCCCCGGTAAATGATCCTTCGCAATGCCCGAATAATTCGCTGGCCAACAGGTCACGCGACAAGCTGCCGCAATTGAGCGCGACAAAGGGCCGCTCACTCACCTGACCGAAGCGGTGCAAACCCTGGGCAAAGTTTTCCTTGCCTACGCCAGTCTGGCCCAGCAGCAGCACAGGCACATTCGACTTTGCCAACATCTTGGCTTTATGGATGGCTTGAAGCAGCGGCTCACTGTGGCCAATCAGTGCGTCAAACCCCTTGACATCCTGCGGGCGGAGGTCTTGTTGTGGCTTGGTTTTACGGCTCCAGCTCGACACCGTGCCATTCGGCTGCAAAGCGGGAATGGTCAGCAGAGTTCCGATTCTCTCCCCGGCATCCATGATTGGTTCAAGCCAGTCTGCTCGCAGCCATTCCGGGGCATCAACCGGTGTCGATGGTGCAAAAGTGCCTGTTCCCAAGGTGGGAATCTGGGTGGTGTTTTTCAGGTTGAAATGGATGCCGCGGGCCAGCAAGGCGGCACTGGCCAACTCATTGGCCTTGATCGGAAAACCACGGCGATCACAAATGATCACGCCATCGGTGGTGTTGGACATGGTGGCGGTGCCGCGCTCAAGCAACTGGTAGCGGAAATCCATCTCCAGCTTGGCCAGCTGACTCTCGATACGGCTGGCGGTGGTCACGGCCAAGGCCAGACTTTGGGGACTGAAGGTCTTGCCCAGACCGGAGACATCGATGGCCCCCAGGATTTTTCCGTCATAGGGGTCACGAATCACGGTGGCTGAGCAGGTCCACTCCTTGATGCCCGCGCAATAATGCTCTGCCGCATGAATCTGCACGGGTTGGCCGACCGACAAAGCAGTGCCAATGGCGTTGGTGCCGCAGAGCTGCTCACTCCAGCAACTGCCGGCGATGAGGTGAATGGCACCTGCCGCATCCAGTGCGCGTGGATCACCTTCAACACCCAGAATCATGCCGTTCGGATCGGTCAGGATCATGATTGTCTCGCTTTGGGCGAGAAAGTCCTTGGCCAAAGCCATCACGGGCTTGCCGGCACGTAACAACTCTCGATGCTGATATTGCAGCGAAGACAGCGTTGATTCATTCACGGGAGATGCCGCCTGCTGGCGCGAGGGGTCGACCTGATCCTCCATGCAGCGCCGCCAGGAATCGTCAATCAGGCAGCGCAAGGCATTGGGCGGCGGCGTATCACCGGATAGAAACCGGTCCCATGCGGCCATGATGGTCCGGTTGTTTTGCGGATTGGACAACCGCTGGTGTAGTTCGTAATTGGCCAAGTGTGTCTCCTACAGGCAAGCCCCTTTGTCAGGATGAATTGCCCGACCATCGCGCCCAGTATTTTGGCGGTCACACGGCGCTGAATATACGCGGGTAAACCCCTGTTCGATATTCAGTCGGATTCCGAGGAAGCGTCCGGATTTCAGCTGTTTTTTTGCGTTGATACATCACCTTGATGGCTGCCAATTTTGAGTCTTTTCATTGGGAGAGTACGTCTTTTCGTGCGCTCGCGAAGTTCTTGGCACGGGCTTTGCGAAATGGAGGGTGCGGACAGAAAAATTCTGCCGCTCGAACCGCCACCAGTGCCATGGAGTCCATGCGCAATGAACGTGGTTTCGAACAGCACCAACCCATGAGGAGACACTGATATGCAAGTTCAAAGTTCACCCGTCCAGGTGATGGGCATCGATGCCGGAGGCACGATGACCGACACCTTTTTTGTCAGGGAGGACGGCTCGTTTGTCGTCGGCAAAGCGCAAAGCAATCCCGCAGACGAATCCCAGGCCATCTATGAGTCGTCGATCGATGCACTCGCCGAATGGAGCCGCCAGGTGGATGACGTTTTCCCGGAGTTGCTGACCTGCGTCTATTCAGGCACTGCCATGCTGAACCGCGTGGTGCAGCGCAAAGGGCTGGATGTGGGCCTGATGTGTAACCGTGGTTTTGAAGACATCCACTCCATGGGCCGCGCCATCCAGAGTTACCTGGGGTACGCGCTGGAAGAGCGTATCCACCTGAACTGCCACCGCTACGATGAACCGCTGGTACCGCTGTCGCGCACCCGTGGTGTGACCGAACGGACCGATGTGCAAGGCCAGGTGGTGATCCCGTTGCGCGAAGAAGAAGTGCGCGTGGCCACCCGTGAATTGGTGGCACGCGGCTCCAAGGCCATCGTCATCAGCCTGCTGCAATCCCACAAAAATGAGCACAGTGAGTTGCGGGCACGGGACATCTGCCGCGAAGAATTGAAGAAGATGGGGGTGGACATTCCGGTGTTTGCCACGGTGGACTACTACCCCTCGCGCAAGGAAACCCACCGTACCAACACCACGATTCTGGAAGCCTATGCAGCAGAACCATCCCGTGCCACTCTGAAAAAAGTCAGTGACCGTTTCAAGAAGCACGGGGCCAAGTTTGACCTGCGGGTGATGGCCACCCACGGTGGCACCATTGGCTGGAAAGCCAAGGAACTGGCGCGCACCATTGTGTCGGGCCCGATTGGCGGCGTGATCGGCTCGAAGTTTTTGGGCGAAAAACTCGGCTACGACAACATTGCCTGCAGCGACATTGGCGGCACCAGTTTTGACATGGCCATCATCACCAAAGGCAACTTTGCCATTCAGTCCGACCCCGACATGGCCCGGCTGGTGTTGTCCCTGCCTCTGGTGGCGATGGACTCGGTAGGGGCCGGTGCGGGTAGTTTCATCCGTATTGACCCGTACAGCAAAGCCATCAAACTCGGCCCCGACAGTGCTGGTTACCGGGTGGGCATGTGTTGGGCCGACAGTGGGCTGGACACCGTGTCGGTCTCGGACTGCCATGTGGTGTTGGGCTACCTCAACCCGGATAACTTTCTGGGTGGTGCAATCAAACTCGACCGTGAGCGTGCGCGCAAATACCTCAAGGAACAAATCGCCGATCCACTGGGTTTGACGGTGGAAGACGCGGCTGCAGGAGTGATCGAGCTGCTGGACTTGAACCTGCGTGAATACATGCGCTCGGTGATCAGCGCCAAGGGCTACAACCCGGCTGACTTTGTCTGTTTCTCTTACGGTGGTGCCGGGCCGGTTCACACCTATGGCTACACCGAGGGGCTGGGCTTCAAGGATGTGGTGGTGCCCGCCTGGGCCGCTGGCTTCTCGGCCTTTGGCTGCGCCTGTGCCGAGTACGAGTACCGCTATGACAAGAGCGTGGATGTGGGTGTGGGCCCGAACGCCAGCGACGACGAAAAAATCGCGGCCTGCCAAACCCTGACCGAAGCGTGGGCAGAACTGTCGGCCAAGGTGATTGAAGAATTTGTCATCAACGGCTTCAAGCCGCAGGATGTCTTGTTGCGCCCAGGGTACCGCATGCAGTTCATGGGGCAACTCAACGACCTGGAAATCAGCTCGCCGATTGCCAGTGCCTCGACCCTGGCCGACTGGAACAAGATGGTGAAGGCTTTTGATGATACTTATGCGCGGGTTTATGCCTCGTCGGCCAGCTCGCCTGAACTGGGTTTTGGTGTTACCGGCGCGATCATGCGCGGCAGTGTGATTTCTTCCAAGCCAGAACTGCCTGAAGAGCCCGATGCGGGCCCGGTACCACCGCCATCCGCCAAGATTGGCAGCCGCCCGTTCTACCGGCACAAAAAGTGGTGGGACGCACAAATCTGGTCGATGGAAGCCCTGCAAGCGGGCAACCACGTGGTCGGCCCGGCCATTGTGGAGTCGCCTTCCACCACCTTCATCGTGCCGTTTGGATTCGAAACCTATTGCGATGCACACCGTTTGTTCCATCTTAAAGAAGTCAAGTAAGGAGACACCTCATGAATACCATGACCAGAAAAGAAATTGGTTTGCCTGACCTGCTGGGCAACGGCAAGACACTTAAACAGCATCGCGACGAGGTGCTGGCGCGTACCCATAAAACCGGCTATTACAACGGCCTGGAAAAGCTGGAGTTCAAGGAATCAGACCCGATCACCTACGAGAAACTGTTTTCCAGAATCCGTGGCGGTTTGGTGCATGCCCGTGAAACCGCCAAGAAGATTGCGGCATCCCCGATCGTGGAGCAGGAAGGCGAGTTGTGCTTCACTCTGTACAACGCCGCAGGCGACTGTATTCTGACCTCCACCGGCATCATCATCCATGTGGGCACCATGGGTGCTGCTATCAAATACATGATCGAAAACGCCTGGGAAATGAACCCTGGCATCAACCCGGGCGACATGTTCACCAACAACGATTGCTCCATTGGCAACGTGCACCCCTGCGATATCGCCACCATCGTGCCGATCTTCTGGCAAGGCAAACTGGTCGGTTGGGTCGGTGGGGTGACCCACGTGATTGACCTGGGGGCCATGACCCCAGGTTCGATGTCCACCGGGCAGGTGTCGCGTTTTGGTGATGGCTTGCAGGTGACCTGTCGCAAGACTGGTGTCAACGACACCCCGTTGCGCGACTGGTTGCATGAGAGTCAGCGTAATGTGCGCACCACCAAATACTGGATTCTGGACGAACGCACGCGTATTGCCGGTTGCCACATGATCCGCCAGTTGGTGGAGGAGGTGCTGGAAGCCGAAGGCATCGAGAACTACACCCGCTTTGCCCATGAAATCATCGAGGAAGGTCGCCGTGGTTTGCAGGCCCGCCTGAAAGCCATGACGGTTCCCGGGGTTTACCGCCGCGTGGCTTTTGTGGACATTCCCTATGACCACCCCGACATGAGTCTTGCCTCGGAATTCGGCAAGCTCAACAGCATCATGCATGCGCCGTGTGAAATGACTATCCGCCCGGATGCCACCTGGAAACTCAATTTTGAAGGAGCAAGCCGTTGGGGTTGGCACAGTTTTAATGCCAACCAGGTGGCGTTTACCAGCGGTATCTGGGTGATGTTGACGCAGACGCTGGTGCCCACTGCCCGCATCAACGATGGTGCGTATTACGCCACCGAATTCAAGCTGCCCAAGGGCACCTGGATGAACCCGGACGACCGCCGCACAGCACACGCTTACGCCTGGCACTTCCTGGTGTCTGGCTGGAGTGGCATCTGGCGCGGCATGAGTCAGTCGTACTTTGCCCGGGGTTATCTGGAAGAAGTCAACGCGGGTAATGCCAACACCTCCAATTGGCTGCAAGGGGGTGGCATGACACAGGATGGCGAAGCCCACGCGGTCAACAGCTTTGAGCCTGCGGCTTGTGGTACCGGGGCTTGTGCCATCAAGGATGGCTTGAACCATGCGGCGGCGGTGTGGAACCCGGAAGGTGACATGGGCGACATCGAGATCTGGGAAATGGCCGAGCCACTGCTGTACATGGGGCGCAACGTCAAAACCAACTCCGGCGGCTACGGCAAGTTCCGTGGGGGTTGCGGCTTTGAGACCCTGCGCATGGTCTGGAAGGCGCAAGACTGGAGCATGTACTTCATGGGCAATGGCTACATGAACAGCGATTGGGGTTTGATGGGCGGTTACCCGTCAGCCACCGGTTACCGTTTTGAAGCGCACAAGACTGATCTGGCTGCGCGGATCCGAGAAGGCGACACCCTGCCGCTGGGGGCTGACCGTAATCCTGAAGACCAAACGTACGAGCATCACATCAGCGCCACTGCGCATGTCAAGCGTGACCAACAGTGCACCACCACCGAAGCCATCTTCGAAAACCACGACCTGTACCTGAACTACATGCGCGGTGGCCCCGGCTTTGGTGATCCACTGGACCGGGATTGCGCCTCGGTTGAAAAAGACATCAACAACCGTTTTGTGTTGCCGGAGTACGCGGAAAAAGTCTACGGTGTGGTGATCTCCCAAGGCGACGATCAGGTCTGGGCCGTCGATGTGGCCAAAACCGCAACACGTCGCAAAGTCATTCGCCGGGAACGCATTGCCCGTGCCATTCCCACCCGCGACTGGATGAAGGAAGAACGCGCACGGATTCTGACCAAACATGCCTCGGTACAAGTGCGTCACATGTTTGCCACCAGCTTTGGTTTGAGCGTCAAGTTCAAGGACGAATTCAAGTCATTCTGGGATTTGCCAGCCGAATGGGAATTGCCTGAATCCGAGTTGGGGGTGCCGTCATTTGGCTCCACCTACCGGATGGATCTGGCCAAGATGCCTGACGTTCGTACCGTGACCCTGGTTGAAGAATGATTTTTGGCCGGGGTTTACCCCCGGCCTTCCGTAAACCCAACGATCTGGAGATTTAAAAATGTCAATTTACACACAAGAGCAAGTGAACTACCTGGTGGAAGGCAAGCTGGACTGGGAAACCACCATGCGTATGCTGTCCATGCCCAAGGACGAGGATCGCTTCAGCATGTACCTCAACACACTGCAGTCCAAGCTGCCGTGGGATGACAAGCTCATCCTGCCGATCAGTCTGCACCTGTTCATCGCCCAAAACAAGAAGACCAAACAGTGGGTCACCAAATGCAGTTGTGGTCATGAGTTTGGCGACTACCGCAAGAACTGGAAACTCGAAGCCTTGATCTACGTGCGTGACAACGCAGAGGCCATGCACGAGGTGTACCCGGCACTGATGGCCCCCGACACCAATTGGCAGGTGTACCGCGAGTATTACTGCCCGACTTGCGGAACCATGCATGATGTAGAGGCACCGACACCGTGGTATCCGGTGATGCATGAGTTCGAGCCCGATATTGAAGCCTTCTACAAGGACTGGGTGCACCTGCCCTTGCCGGAAAAAGCCAACTAAATCGGATCAGGGGGCGGGTATCCAACCTGACCCCTGCGCCTTGCGTTCCAGATTCAACGTGTTTACCTGAAAGGCTTGTTGCTGGAGCAGCCGAACTCACCGGCTATTTTTCTGGAAGAAAGCTCGCCTGCGGTGGAAGTGGCGGTCTCCACCACGGCCGTGCAACAGACCGACGGGATATTTGAGTCCACGGTGAGTGTCACCGTGACCGCCAAGATTCAGGACAAGCTGGCTTTTGTGGTGGAGGCCAGGCAGGCGGGTGTTTTTGAAATTCGCCATATACCTGCAGATCAGCTTGACTCGGTACTGGGTATCGGTTGTCCGACTATTTTGTACCCTTACCTTCGGGCCAATGTGGCCGATGCCATCACCCGTGCCGGATTTCCGCCCGTGCATCTCTCTGAAATCAATTTTCAGATGTTTTACCAACATCAAAAACTTGCAGCGCAGCAGAGTTGAGAATGCGGCATTACAGTTTGAAGCATCATGGTGGTTCGTCCCAGGTTGGAGTTGATTCATGAGTCTTGTGGATGTGTTGATTCGTCAAGCCCGCCAGCAGCCTGAGCGTGCCGCAGTGTTCAGCGGTAGCGCGCTGTATGCGACCTATGGTCAGTGGGCGGCCCGCAGTGCCGGTTTGGCGCAGGGGATGCGGCAGGCTGGTTTGCTGCCCGGCGACCGGGTGCTGCTGTTTATGCACAACCATCCGCGTTATCTCGAGGTGTTGTGGGCTGCCTGGTGGGCCGGTCTGGTGGTGGTGCCGGTGAATGCCAAGTTACACCGCCGGGAGGTTGAGTGGATCATTGACAACGCACAAGCCCACTGGGCCTTTGTGACCCGTGATGTGGCCGTTGAGCCTCTGGTCGGGCTGGAACGCCAGATTGATATTGAAAGTGCCGAGGCCGATGTGCTGCTGACACCCGTGCTGGATGCTTTTGCTGTCCCGGTGATGCCGCGTGAACTTGGCGACTTGGCCTGGCTGTTTTACACCAGTGGCACCACCGGCAGGCCCAAGGGGGTGATGCTGACGCATCGAAACCTGATCACCATGGGGCTGACCTATTTTGTTGATGTGGATCCGGTGGCCAGCACGGACACCATCGTCTACGCCGCACCGATGTCGCATGGCGCTGGTTTGTACGCCATCCCCCATGTCATGGCGGGGGCGCGACATGTCGTTCCTGGGTCTGGCGGGGTCGATCCGGCGGAGCTGTTTGCCTTGGGGCGAGATATCGGGCCGCTGTCGACCTTTGCCGCACCAACCATCGTCAAGCGCTTGGTGGATTTCGCGCAAGACAAGCACTTGAGCCCGGAGCAGTGTGCCAAATCGTTCAAAACCATCGTCTACGGAGGTGCACCGATGTATCTGGCGGACATGCAGCACGCCTTGCGGGTGATGGGGCCGCGTTTTGTGCAGATTTACGGTCAGGGCGAAACACCGATGGTGGCGACGGCATTGTCACGCCAGCAACTGGCAGATACGACTCACCCGCGTTATCTGGAACACATGGCATCGGTAGGTGTGGCGCAAACACCGGTGCAGGTGCGGGTGGTCAATGCGCAGGGACAGGATGTCGCGCTGGGCGAGGTGGGTGAAGTGCTGGTCAAGGGTGACAGTGTGATGGCGGGCTACTGGCGCAACCCAGAAGCCAGCGCGTTGGCCATTCGGGACGGCTGGCTGTGGACCGGTGATGTGGGTTGTCTGGATGGTGAGGGTTTCTTGACCTTGAAAGACCGCAGCAAAGACCTGATCATCAGTGGTGGCTCCAACATCTACCCGCGCGAAGTTGAAGAAGCGCTGCTGACTTTGGCTGGGGTGGCCGAGGTTGCCGTGGTGGGAGCGCCTGACCCGGAGTGGGGTGAAGTGGTGGTGGCGTTTGTGGTACTGGAGAGGGGGGCAACGGTGGGACAAGCTGAGTTGGATCAACATTGCCTGGCGCAGATTGCCCGTTTCAAACGCCCCAAACATTACCATTTTGTGGAGAATCTGCCCAAAAACAACTATGGCAAAGTGTTGAAGACGGCATTGCGCGAAGCAGCCAGTTTGGCACGGCCTCCCAAGCGAGCCTGATGGCTTGATCAGTGACGACGCGCTGATCATTACAATCCCCGTCACTTCTCCAGAGCTCAACGACAACAAAACGATGCACAAATGCAGTGTTTTGGCAGTTTGGTTTTGACCTTATTTCCCTGCTATTCAGCGCGGGTCAGGTACTTCCACAAGGCCCACATGGGGCTCAATCGTGCAAGTGGGTTATTGATTAATAAGGATTTTTATGAAATGTGGCATTGTGGGCTTGCCCAACGTCGGTAAATCGACCCTGTTCAACGCGCTGACCAAGGCTGGCATTGCGGCAGAAAACTACCCCTTTTGCACCATCGAGCCGAATGTGGGCATCGTTGAAGTGCCCGACCCCCGGCTGGAAGCCCTGTCGGCCATCGTCAACCCGGAGCGGATCCAGCGGGCCATTGTGGAGTTTGTCGACATTGCCGGTCTGGTGGCCGGAGCCAGCACCGGTGAAGGTTTGGGCAACAAGTTTCTGGCGCACATCCGCGAAACCGATGCCACCATCAATGTGGTGCGCTGTTTTGAAGACGACAACGTGATCCACGTGGCCGGTAAGGTCGACCCGATTTCTGACATTGAGGTGATCCAGACCGAGCTGTGCCTGGCTGACCTGAGCACGGTGGACAAATCCTTGTCGCGTTACCAAAAAGCCGCAAGGTCTGGTGGCGACAAGGAAGCCGCCAAGCTGGTCAGCATTCTGGAGCGCTGCCAGGCAGCCTTGAACGAAGCCAAACCGGTGCGCACCATTGATTTCACCAAGGAAGAGCTGCCGTTACTGAAACAGTTCTTTTTGATCACCGCCAAACCGGCCATGTTTGTCGCCAACGTGGCCGAAGATGGTTTCGAGAACAATCCGTTTCTGGATCGTTTGACGGCTTTTGCCACCGCCCAAAACGCGCCCGTGGTGGCCATCAGCGCCAAGCTGGAGGCTGAAATGGCCGACATGAGCGACGAAGACCGCCAGATGTTCCTGGAGGAAATGGGCCTGCACGAGCCCGGCCTGAACCGCCTGATCCGCGCCGCCTACGACTTGCTGGGCCTGCAGACCTATTTCACCGCCGGGGTCAAGGAGGTGCGTGCCTGGACCATCCACAAGGGCGACACCGGCCCGCAAGCGGCAGGCGTGATCCACACCGACTTTGAAAAAGGCTACATCCGCGCCCAGACCATTGCCTATGACGATTTCATCGCGTTCAAGGGCGAGCAAGGGGCCAAGGATGCGGGCAAGATGCGCGCCGAAGGCAAGGACTACGTCGTCAAGGATGGCGACGTGATGAATTTCTTGTTCAGTTCTTGAGGAAAATTGGGCGCTAGCCCTTTTGGAATAAGCGTAACAAGCTATTGTGAATGTAGCGTCTGGATGGCCCGTCAGAGGGCTAGGCTTGGTGAATCACCCGCCAAACACCCCCGCCAACGCAGCCGTCATCAGCAGATAGCGGGCACATTTGCCAATGGCCATGTAAGCCAGGCAGGGCCAGAACGGCAGCTTGAGCCAGCCCGCCACGGCGCACAAGGGGTCACCGACCAGCGGCAGCCAAGCCAGCAGGCAGGCTTTGGGCCCCAGCCGCTCCAGCCAATCCAGCGCACGCAAATGGTGGGCGCTGTGCTGGTGGCGTTCAATCACTTTGTGCGAAGCCAGGCCCATCCACCAGGTGACTGCGCCGCCCAGCGTGTTGCCCGCAGTCGCCACGGCGATGGCCGGCCAGAACAGTTGCGGACTGAGTTGAATCAGGCCAAACACGGCAGGCTCAGAACCTATGGGCAGCAGCGTGGCAGAGATGAAGGACACCACAAACACCGAGCTCAGGCCAAATTTGGGCAGCGCCAGCAGGGTGAGGAGGTGTTCAAGCCAGAGTTCCATGGGTGCGCGAGTATAGGTTTGATCCCCAACAGAATCGGCGATATCGGGGTTTCAGCTGCTGAAATTTTAAGCAGCTAGAATGCCGCCTCCCCCCCCCCGTTTCTCCCACCCCGTTTGCCTTGAACTTTGAAGCTGTTCGCATGAACATTGGTCCCTATTGCCTGCCCAACCGTTTTTTTGTCGCCCCCATGGCGGGGGTGACGGATCGGCCATTTCGCCAGTTGTGCAAGCAGCTGGGGGCGGGTTATGCGGTCAGTGAAATGGTCTCCAGCCGCCCGGATTTGCAGGATTCGCTGAAAACCTCCCGGCGTGCCAATCACGCCGGTGAGCCTGGGCCGATTGCGGTGCAAATTGCCGGGACCGAGCCGCAAATGATGGCCGATGCGGCCCGCTACAACATCGACCGTGGGGCCCAGATCATCGACATCAACATGGGCTGCCCGGCCAAAAAAGTCTGTAACAAATGGGCTGGTTCGGCCTTGATGCAGGACGAAGCGCTGGCCTTGAGCCTGGTCTCTGCGGTGGTGCAGGCCTGTGCGCCGCAGGGTGTGCCGGTCACCTTGAAAATGCGCACCGGCTGGTGTCAGGCCGAGAAAAATGCCGTCTCACTGGCCCGTGCCGCTGAAGCTGCGGGTGTGCAAATGGTCACCGTGCATGGCCGTACCCGCGAGCAAGGCTACAAGGGGGATGCTGAATACGACACCATTGCCGCGGTCAAGGCGGCCCTGAAGATTCCGGTGGTGGCCAATGGCGACATCGACAGCCCGGCCAAAGCCCGCGCGGTGCTCGCCAGCACCGGGGCGGATGCGGTGATGATTGGCCGCGCGGCGCAGGGGCGGCCCTGGATTTTTCGGGAAATCGCGCACTTCATGGCCACCGGCGAGACGCTGGCGCAACCCTTGGTGGCTGAGGTCAAGTCGCTTTTGCTCTCGCATTTGCAAGATCATTACAGCCTGTATGGCGAGTTTGCCGGGGTACGTAGCGCCCGCAAGCACATTGGCTGGTATGTGCGCGGTCTGCCCGGCGGCGAAGCCTTTCGCGCCCGGATGAACCTGCTGACCGAGGGTGTGGCGCAAACCCATGCCGTGGCTGATTTTTTTGACGAGCTCAACACGCGCATGGATCGTTTGCCTGAGCCTGCGCTGAACAGGGCGCCATTGGAAGATAGAAAACCGGAGACAGTGGCATGAAACCTCTGCATATTGCGGATGCTGTGCGCAGCAATCTTGAAAACTACCTCAAAGACCTGGGCTCCAGTGAGCCCAATGGCATGTACGACATGCTGGTTGCCGTGGTTGAAAAACCACTGCTGGAGGTGGTGATGCAACGCACCGACAACAACCAGTCCAAAGCGGCCCAATGGCTGGGCCTGAACCGCAACACCTTGCGCAAAAAACTGCTCGAACACAAGCTATTAAATTAATAGCTGTTTGCGCTTGTAATACAAGCGCTAGAGCCTGATTTCTTATAAATTTTTATTCACCTTCAAACCTTTATACCAGTTACACCATGAACGCACTTCTTTCTGTTTCCGATAAAACCGGTATTGTTGAATTTGCCCAAGCGTTACACGCCCTGGGCATCAAGCTGCTCAGCACCGGTGGCACAGCCAAATTGCTGGCCGAGCAAGGCCTGCCGGTGACCGAGGTGGCAGAAGTCACCGGTTTTCCCGAGATGCTCGACGGCCGTGTGAAAACCCTGCACCCCAAAGTGCACGGCGGCCTGCTGGCCCGGCGCGACCTGCCCGAGCACATGGCGGCGCTGAAAACCCACGGCATTGACACCATTGACCTGCTGGTGGTCAACCTGTACCCGTTTGAAGCCACCGTGGCCAAGGCCGGTTGCACACTGGAGGACGCGATTGAAAACATCGACATCGGTGGCCCGGCCATGGTGCGCAGCGCCGCTAAAAACTGGAAAGACGTGGCGGTGCTGACCGATGCGTCGCAATACGCTCAGGTGCTGGCCGACCTGCAAGCCAGCGGCGTGGTGTCGCAGAAAACCAAATTTGCCCTGAGTGTGGCCGCCTTCAACCGCATCAGCCAGTACGACGGCGCGATCAGCGATTATTTGAGCTCGGTGCAGTTTGGCGAAGGTGTGCCTGAGGGCACCGCCCCGACGCTGGATCTGTTCCCGGGCCAGAGCAATGGCCGTTTTGTCAAAGTGCAAGACCTGCGCTACGGTGAAAATTCGCATCAAAACGCCGCCTTGTACCGCGACCTGTACCCTGCCCCCGGCTCCTTGGTCACAGCCAAGCAGTTGCAGGGCAAGGAGTTGAGTTACAACAACATTGGTGATGCCGATGCCGCCTGGGAATGTGTCAAGAGCTTCAACACACCCGCCTGCGTCATCGTCAAACACGCCAACCCCTGTGGTGTGGCGCTGGGTGTGGATGCGCTGGAGTCATACAGCAAGGCCTTCCAGACCGATCCGACCTCGGCTTTTGGTGGCATTATTGCCATCAACTGCACACTGGATGAGCGTGCAGCGCTGCAAATGTCGAAGCAATTTATCGAGGTCTTGATGGCCCCAGCCTTCACCCCCGAGGCCTTGGCGGTATTCAAGAGCAAGGTGAATGTGCGGATTTTGCAGATCGACCTGCCCAGCGGCGGCAACACGGCCTGGCAGCAAGGGCGTAACGCGGTCGACATGAAGCGCATTGGCTCAGGCATTTTGCTGCAAAGTGCCGACAACCACGAACTGGCCTTGAGCGATCTGAAAGTGGTCACCAACTTGCAACCGAGTGCCGAGCAGCTCAAAGACCTGATGTTCGCCTGGACGGTGGCCAAATACGTCAAGAGCAATGCCATTGTGTTCTGCAAAGACAGCATGACCATGGGGGTTGGAGCCGGTCAGATGAGCCGCCTGGATTCGGCGCGTATTGCCAGCATCAAGGCCGAGCACGCCGGTTTGAGCCTCAAGGGCACGGCGGTGGCCAGTGATGCTTTCTTCCCGTTCCGCGATGGTCTGGACGTGGTGGTGGATGCCGGTGCGACCTGCGTGATCCAGCCCGGTGGTTCGATCCGCGACCAAGAGGTGATTGATGCCGCCAACGAGCGCGGTGTGGTCATGGTCTACACCGGTGTGCGCCATTTCCGGCATTGAACCGGATAAGCCTCCAAAAAAGCGGCCTTGAGCCGCTTTTTTGATAAAAAATCAGGCTGTAGCGCTTGTTGCACAAGCGCAAGCAGCTATTTATTTTATAGCAATTTAAACACCTCGCGGGCCGTGGCCACGGTCTGGGCAATGTCCGCATCGGTGTGTGCCTGGCTGACGAAACCAGCTTCATACAGCGCCGGGGCAATGTACTCGCCGCGATCCAGCAGGCCGTGGAACAACTGGTTGAATTTGGCCCCTTCGGTTTTCATGACCTGACTGTAAGTTTGCGGCAGTTCGGGCAGCAGGTAAAAACCCATCATGCCGCCTTCGCTGTCACCACAAAAGGCCACACCTTCGGCGCTGGCGGCAGCTTTCAAACCGTCGATCAGGGCGCGGGTTTTGCGGCCCAGTTCATCGTAAAAACCGGGGCGGCTGATCTCAGTCAAGGTGGCCAGACCGCAGGCGGTGGCCACCGGGTTGCCGCTCAAGGTGCCGGCCTGGTAGACCGTGCCGAGCGGGGCCAGGTGGTTCATCACGGCGCGTTTGGCACCAAAAGCCGCCAGCGGCATGCCGCCACCAATCACCTTGCCCATCACCGTCATGTCGGGTTCAAAGCCGGGAATGGCCTTGGCATAGACACTTTGTGCACCGCCCAGGGCGACGCGGAAACCGGTCATCACCTCGTCAAACACCAGCAACGCGCCGTACTGCGTGCACAGTTCTCGGCAGCGTTTCACAAACGGGATGCTGGCGCGGACAAAGTTCATGTTGCCGCAGATCGGCTCCATCATCAGGCAGGCAATGTCATGGCCCTGGGTGGCAAAAGCGGCCTCAAGCTGCTCAATGTTGTTGTATTCCAGCACCACGGTGTGCTGTACCACTTCAGGCGGCACACCGGCACTGGTCGGGTTGCCAAAGGTGGCCAGGCCGGAGCCGGCTTTGACCAGCAGGGCATCGGCGTGACCGTGGTAGCAGCCTTCAAATTTGATCAATTTGCTGCGCCCGGTGGCCCCGCGGGCCAGGCGGATGGTGCTCATGGCGGCTTCGGTGCCCGAGCTGACCAGTCGCACCATGTCCATGCTGGGCATGAGTTTCAGAATGGCCTCGGCCAGCTCGACCTCGCGTTCGGTCGGTGCACCGTAAGAGAAGCCTTCCAGCACGGCTTTTTGCACCGCTTCCACGACGGCAGGGTGGCCGTGGCCGAGGATCATCGGGCCCCAGGAGCCGATGTAGTCGGTGTAGCGTTGGCCATTGGCATCCCAAATGTAGGCCCCTTGGGCGCGGCTGATGAAGCGTGGTGTGCCGCCTACGGCGCGAAAGGCACGCACTGGCGAGTTGACCCCGCCGGGAATCACTTTGGCGGCGCGTTCGAACAGGGCTAAATTTTGATCAGGGCTTGGAGTCATATGAGTGGTGTTGGGTGGGTTTGTCAAAGGAGGAGATGCTTGTCTGACCTTGGAAGCCAGCTGATTTAAAAGGATGCAGTAGGGGTGAAAAAGGTCTCGCCAAGTGGCATCCAGACGAAAGTTGTCGTGCTACGGGTAAGCGAGAGGCGGTGTGTCAGTGATTTGGACATTTCTTGAGGCAGAATAGGGCGGTAAGCTCAAACACTTTGTCAACCTGTGGGTTGTGAAGTTATTTGGGCAGGCCGTGCAAAATTACATTCTATTTGAAGGCTTTTAAAGCTGTGACGCAAACATCGACAACCTGGATGTGCCTGATTTGTGGCTGGATTTATGATGAGTCCAGCGGTGACCCTGAGCATGGCGTGCCACCGGGAGTCGCTTGGCCAAATGTGCCACTGAATTGGGTTTGTCCTGATTGTGGTGCGCGCAAGGAAGATTTTGAAATGGTTCGGATTTGACCCATGCGCAATGAATTGTTGATTGTGCAAATACGTGTGAAGTGTCCTCAATACAGGAGTGATATCTGGTGAGTACAACCGGTTCAAATTTGAAAATTCTGGTGGTGGATGACAGTAACACCATTCGGCGCAGTGCCGAAATATTCCTCAAGGCAGGCAAGTATGAGGTGGTGTTGGCGGAAGACGGGTTTGATGCATTGGCCAAAGTCAGTGATTACCAGCCGAATCTGATTTTTTGTGACATTCTGATGCCGCGTCTGGATGGCTACCAGACTTGTGCCATCATCAAGCGCAATGCCAAGTTTGCCAATGTGCCGGTGGTCATGTTGTCGTCAAAGGATGGTGTGTTTGACAAAGCGCGTGGCCGCATGGTGGGTGCACAAGATTATTTAACCAAGCCGTTCACCAAAGATCAGTTGCTCAAGGCAGTTGAGCAATTTGGTGGAGCGTCACAAGGAGTGGTGTAGTGACTATTCAAAATGTTCTGATCGTGGATGACTCCAAAACCGAGTTGATGTTTTTGACCGATGTGCTGCACAAGCAGGGGATGGCCGTGCGTACGGCTGAAAATGCCGACGAAACCATGCAGCGTTTGGCTGAGGAAAAGCCGGATCTGATTCTGATGGATGTGGTGATGCCGGGTCAAAACGGTTTTCAACTGACACGCTCAATCAATCGCAATCCGCTGTATTCGGATATTCCGATCATCATGTGCACCAGCAAAAACCTGGAGACTGACCGTGTTTGGGGCATGCGCCAAGGTGCCAAAGACTATGTCACCAAACCTGTGAACCCGGCCGAGCTGATGGAAAAAATCAAGGCATTGGGCTGATCTGGCTGTTGGCATGGCAAAAAAAGAAGCACTCAGAGATTTACAGACTCGACTGGCCGGGCGGTTGCAAGCTGCTCGAAGCGAAGGTGCCTCTGCGGCTTGGTTGGCCGTACGGGTCGGGGCCTCAAACTATCTGCTGCCACTGACCCAATCGGGTGAAATTTTTCCGTTGGCCGCTTTGGCCAACGTACCCTATGTGCAGTCTTGGTTCATGGGGGTTGTGAATCTCCGTGGCGGACTTTGATCACTTTCAATTCCGATTTGGAGGTCAATACGGCGTTGTTGGTCGATGCGCTGGTGGGTTTGCGCCGTCAAGATGCGTTTATTGGTGTGTCACCACCTCCTGCTGGTGCACCTGAGTTTTTTGGGCAATTGCTGGTGGATGCGCAAGGTGCGTCCTGGCAGGAAATCAATTTGCGCACGCTGGCGCAAAGTGCTGAATTTTTGAGTATTGGTGTGTGATTTTTACCTGGGGTAACCGAGATGGCCGTTTTTGATCAATTAAAAAACCTCTTCAAGAAGAAGACTCCTGAGTTGGATCAGGACTCACGCTTGAGTCTGGGGATGCCATATCCATCCGTCTATCAGGCTCAAGATGGAGACCCGACACCGTCTGAGGTCATGCAGGAGTCACCGCGGTCTCAATATGGTTCGCTGGGGGAGGGGGCGGCCACGGTAGAGGCGGTGAAAGAGCCTGAAGTTCAGGAGTCTGATGCCCATTCGGCAGAGATTTCAATCCCCATCCTGGGTAAAAAAACCATTGTTCAACACCAAAGAATGCTCTCGGTGGTGCTGGGGCTGTCGCTGGTGTTATTGGCTGTTGTGACACTGCTTGGCTTGAACAAGTCGGATCAGACCGCTCAGCAACTCAATGCCACCGGTCAGGCTTTGATGCAGTCACAGCGTTTGGCCAAAGAGGTGACACAGGCCCTGATGGGGCGTGAGAAATCATTTGAAAGCATCAAGGACGCATCCACGGTGCTGTCTAAAACTGTGCGCGGCATGAAGAGCGGCGATAACGAGCTCAAACTGGAAGAACTTACTCCGGAATTTTTGCCAATGCTTGAAAATGCAGTGCCCTTGATTGACCGGACAGAAAAAAATGCAAGCACGATTCTGTCGCAGCAAAAAATCTTGACCCAGG
>VIKI01000296.1 GCA_008080595.1 Comamonadaceae bacterium | reverse complement strand
GTTTGGTGGCTCCAAACAATCCGGCATCGGGCGTGAAGGTGGCGTGCACTCGCTGGAGTTCTACACCGAGCTGCGCAACGTGATGATCAAGTACTGAGCCCACCGCCATGACACAGAACCCTGAAATTGGCCGCTCCGTCGCAACCGGCGGCTTTGCCACCAACCTCCACGATGTGGGTAGCGGCGCGCCAGTATTGCTGATCCACGGCTCCGGCCCCGGTGTCAGCGCCTGGGCCAACTGGCGGCTGCTGTTGCCGGTGCTGGCGCAAACCCGCCGCGTGATTGCGCCCGACATGCGCGGCTTTGGCTTTACCGAGCGCCCGGCCAACCCGGCCGATTCCAGCGCCTACAGCATGGCCGCCTGGGTGCAGCAAGCGGTGGATGTGTTGGACTCGCTCAAGATTGAACAGACCGATCTGGTCGGCAACTCCTTTGGTGGTGCGCTGGCCCTGGCGCTGGCCATTGCCCACCCCAAGCGTGTCCGCCGCCTGGTGCTGATGGGCAGCGTGGGTGTGCCGTTTGCCATCACGCCGGGGCTGGATGCGGTGTGGGGCTACACGCCGTCCATCACGCACATGCGTGAATTACTCGACATCTTTGCCTTCAGCCGTGCGCTGGTGACCGACGAGCTGGCCCAGCTGCGTTACCAGGCCAGCATCCAGCCCGGCTTTCAGGAAGCTTTTGCCGCCATGTTCCCGGCCCCGCGCCAGCGCTGGGTGGATGCCATGGCCAGCCCCGAGGCGGCCATCCGCGCCCTGCCCCATGAGACGCTGGTGGTACATGGGCGTGAAGACCAGGTCATTCCGCTGGCCAACTCCGTGACCTTGGCGCAATGGATACCGCAGGCCCAGTTGCATGTGTTTGGCCAGTGCGGCCACTGGACGCAGATTGAACACGCCGCGCGTTTTGCCAGCCTGGTGGAGAACTTCCTGGCAGAAGCGGATACCAAGGCCGCTTGATGGGTGCATCAATAGCTCCATTTTTTATAGCTGCTTGCGCTTATTCAATAAGCACTAGAGGCCTAAAACATGCCAATTTCAAGCACTCACCCCATCGTGTGGGAGCGCCGGAAGGCGCGAAGGCTTTCGCTCCTACAAGTCATTCCATTTTTTAACTTTATCGCAGGACAAACACTCACATGGACACCCTACTGATCAACACCCTGGGCGACGAGCTTTACCACGCCATGAGCACCCAGACCGTGGTCGACCCACTCACCACACGTTACCCCGCCATCACCATCGAGAACGCCTACCACATCCAGCAGCGTATGTTGTCGCGCCGCTTGAGTGCAGGTGAGCACATCGTTGGCAAAAAGATTGGCGTGACCTCCGCCGCAGTCATGAACATGCTGGGCGTTTACCAGCCCGACTTTGGCTACCTGCTGGACGGCATGATTTACAACGAAGGCCAGTCGATTGACGCATCCACACTGATCCAGCCCAAGGCCGAGGGTGAGATCGCCTTCATCCTGAAAAAAGACCTGATGGGCCCCGGCATCAGCAACGCCGATGTACTGGCCGCCACCGAGTGTGTGATGCCGTGTTTTGAGATTGTGGACAGCCGCATCCGCGACTGGAAGATCAAGATTCAAGACACGGTGGCCGACAACGCCTCGTGCGGCGTGTTTGTGCTGGGTGACCGCGCGGTAGACCCGCGCCGCATCGACCTGTCCACCTGCGGCATGGTGCTGGAGAAAAACGGCGAAATCATCGGCACCGGCGCGGGCGCTGCGGCCCTGGGCTCACCCGTGAATGCGGTGGCCTGGCTGGCCAACACCCTGGGTCGCCTGGGCATTGGCATGAAGGCCGGCGAAGTGATCTTGTCCGGCGCACTGGCCGCCATGGCCCCGGCCAAGGCGGGCGACAACTTCCGCGTGTCGATTGGCGGCCTGGGCAGTTGCTCAGTGCGTTTTCACTGAGCTGAAGCTTGACGCCCTCTTCTTTTCTCTCCCACTTTTCTGGAACTCTCACCATGACCCAAAAAATCAAATGCGCCCTGATCGGGCCCGGCAACATCGGCACTGACCTGCTGGCTAAATTGCAACGCAGCCCGGTGTTGGAGCCGGTCTGGATGGTCGGCATCGACCCTAATTCCGACGGCCTGAAACGCGCCCGCGAGATGGGCATCAAAACCACCGCTGAGGGTGTGGATGGCCTGGTTCCCCACATGGTGGCCGACGGTGTGCAAATTGTTTTTGATGCCACCAGCGCCTACGTGCACGCTGAAAACAGCCGCAAGGTCAACGCCCTGGGTGCGCTGATGATTGACCTGACCCCCGCCGCCATCGGCCCGTTTTGTGTGCCGCCAGTGAACCTGATCGCCCACGTGGGCAAGGGCGAGATGAATGTCAACATGGTCACCTGCGGTGGCCAGGCCACCATTCCGATGGTGGCCGCACCCGCAAGAACATCGACGAATTCACCCGCACCACCGCCAGCGCGGTCGAGAAGGTGGGCGGTGCCAAAAAAGGCAAAGCCATCATCATCCTGAACCCGGCCGAGCCACCGCTGATCATGCGCGACACGGTGCATTGCCTGACCGAGTCCGAGCCGGATCAAGCCAAGATCACCGAATCCATCCACGCCATGATCAAGGAAGTGCAAAAGTACGTGCCCGGCTACAAGCTGGTCAACGGCCCGGTGTTTGACGGTAACCGCGTGTCGGTCTTTCTGGAAGTGGAAGGCCTGGGCGACTACCTGCCCAAATACGCCGGCAACCTCGACATCATGACGGCGGCTGCCGCCCGCACCGCAGAAAT
>VIKI01000057.1:44733-78856 GCA_008080595.1 Comamonadaceae bacterium | reverse complement strand
GGGCAAGGGGGTGCGGTTGGGCATCATGGGGCTCGATGGATCGTGCGAATTTATCCCATTTGCACGAAACCGGGTCAATGCCTTGTTAATCTAGGGGGTGAAGGCCCTCTTTTTATCTTGAATACCTCATCTACCACCCCACAACCCCGGCGTGTCAAAGCGGCCTTGATGTGGCCGTTTGCAACCGTGCTGACTTTTATTTTGTGTGCCTTTGTGACCACAACGTATCTGTTGGAGGTGACAGTGCGTGACCGTGCCTTGGCAGACCGCGTGGCCGCAGTGGCCAAACTGTTTGATCAGAAACTTGGTAAAGACACCAACTTGATGCAAGGTGTGCTGCGCACTTTGATGACCAACCCTTCTATTGAGCTGGCATTCAGCCGTCTGGACCGGGGTGCGCTGTTGCGTGAAGTGGGCCCTTTATTTGAAGACCTGCGCAAAGATTACCGCATCACCCATTTGTACTTCAACAGCCCTGACTTGGTGAATGTGGTGCGTATGCACAGTCCGGCACATTTTGGTGACATGATTGGTCGGGGCACTTCAACCCGCTCGCGTGAAGAGGGTAAGGCTGTTTATGGGCTGGAACTTGGGCCATTGGGCACACTCACCCTGCGCCTGGTGATGCCTTGGTTGGCCAATGGCAAATCACTGGGCTACATGGAAATCGGCGAAGAAATCGAATACCTTGTGAACGAGATTCACGACAGTTTGTCGGTGGATGTATTGGTGATGATGGACAAGCGGATGTTGTCACCACAGCAGTGGCAAGAGGGTCTGAAGTTGCTCAAGCGTGAAGGCAACTGGGCGCGATTTGATTCGCAGGTGCTGGTGGCGCAAACCACTCGCCAAGTACCTGAGGCCTTGCGCGACAGTGTGCTGGTGAGGCTGCGTGGCGGTGACACCGAGGTGTTCACAGAAGGAGAAAGGGTGCTGCATCTGGCCATGCTGCCCTTGCGGGATGCCAGCGGGCAGCGTATTGGTGACATGGTGGTCATACGTGATATCACGAAGTTGCAACAGACCTTTTTGAACTCGATCCTGGCCGTGACCCTGTCAAGTTTGTTGGTGGGGGCAGGGGTTTTGGGGCTTTTTTATGTGGCCTTGGGTCGGGTGGAGCGTGATTACCAGCGCAAGCATGACCTGGAACACCAGTTGTTGCGGCTGAGCACGGAGCATCAGCGCATCTTGCAAATTGAAAAACTCTCTGCACTGGGCACGATGGTGGGGGAGATCGCCCACCAATTGAACAACCCCCTGGTCGGGGTGGTCAATTTGGCGCAACTGGCCGAGCGGGAGGCGGATGACCCGGTCAGAACCCGTGAGTTGCTCAAGGAAATTCATCGCGCCGGGGCGGACTGTCACGCCTTTATTCAGTCCATGCTGAGGTTTTCCAAAGTGTCGAGCTTCGAGAGCCGGCCTACCGCCATGACCCAGGTGATTGATGAAACGGTTTTGTTGTTTCGCCAGACCGAGGGTAGGCGATTGTCGGTGGAGGTTCACGTGCCGGATCAGCCTGTTGTGCTCACGGTGGATCCGATTCTGGTTCGGCATGCCTTGTTTAATTTGCTGCTCAATGCGGCACAGGCGACCGAAGGTGATGGTGGCATCGTTATCCGGCTGGAATCCGTTGTGAACCCTGACACCCATGCGCCAGGCTGGGAGCTGTCGGTGACTGACCACGGCAAAGGCATTGCGGCGGACGTTCTGGACAAGGTTTTTCTGCCCTTTTTCACTACCCGTAATGAAGGCACGGGTCTGGGCCTGCCGGTGGTGCAGCATGTGGCCTTGTTGCATGGTGGTTATGTGCGGATGGATCATCAGACGGGTGGTGGCACGCAATTTGCGGTTTGGTTACCTGATGCACATCAGTTGCCCGTGTCCCAATCACCGGAGTCCTAGCCATGTTGCCCAAAATTCTGGTTGTTGATGATGACCGCTACACCCGCACGCTGATTGAGCAATTGATGCGAAAAACCGCCGAAGTCCATCTGGCCGAAGAGGGGACGGCCGCCCGGCGGCTGTTTGCCGACATGGATTTCAATCTGGTGCTGATGGATCAGCGTTTGCCGCACGACAAAGGGCTGGATTTATTGCGGGAATTTCGGTCACACAAACCAAGACTGGTGGCGATTTTGATCACCGGTTATGCCGATGTGCATGAGGCTGTGGCGGCGGTACGTGAGGGCTTGTTCGATTACCTGTCCAAACCATTTGAAGACCTGGAGGCGTTGGAGGCGGCGATTGGCAAGGCACTGGAGCTGGATCGTGCCTACCGGGAAATCGACAGTTTACGTAGCCGGTTGGCACAGGAGTCAGGTGCTCCCCAGGTGGTGGGGCAGTCGCCTGCCATGGAACGGCTGCTGGGCCAGATCCGGGAGGTTGCCGGGCTCGACACCACGGTGTTGTTGGAGGGTGAAAGCGGTACCGGTAAAGATGTCATTGCCAAGCTGACCCACGCGCTGAGAATTGCGGCGGTTTGCCGGAATCTTTGCTGGAAAGTCTGTTGTTTGGTTACGAGAAAGGGGCTTTTACCGGGGCAAATCAGACCACGCCCGGCTACTTTGAGAAAGCTGATGGAGGTAATTTGTTTCTGGATGAAATTGCTGACATGAGCCCCAAGCTGCAAAGCAGCTTGCTGCGTGTGCTGCAAGACCACAGCTTTTGTCGTATCGGCAGCACTCAGACTCGCACCACGGATTTCAGGCTGATTTGCGCCACCAACCGTGCCTTGGCTGGCGAAGTCAAGGCTGGCCGCTTTCGAGAGGACTTGTATTACCGCATCAACGTGGTGGCGGTACGCCTGCCACCATTGCGTGAACGCAGCGGTGATGTTCTTCGGCTGGCGGTGCATTTTTTGGAGCACTACAACGCCAAATTCTCCAAACACTGTGGCCCCTTCACTGCCGAAGCGGTGTGTGCCTTGGAAGCCTGTCCATGGCCGGGCAATGTGCGCGAATTGCAGCATTGCATTGAGCGGGTGGTGGCGCTACACCGTGGCGGTGTGATTGATATCGCTCACCTCAGCCCAACTTGTGACCCGAGGCCTGCAGTGTCGGCGGATGCGCCCCAAGGCTCGAACGTACCCCTGGCCTACCAGCAAGCGAGGGCTGAATTCGAGCGTGACTACCTGCACCGTTTGCTGCAAGTCGCCAATGGCAATATGTCGGAAGTGGCACGCATGAGCGGCATTCCACGGCAGAATTTGTATGTGCGGATGAAGCGCTGGGGCATCGTCACTGAATAGCGACGGATGTCACTTTTTAATGACATCTTTTGTAAAGGTGTCAGCTGTCCGTGATATCTCAAATTTTCTTGGGGGCAGCTCCCACACCCAGTGATCAAGGTGATCCGTGGGTGTCAGGTCAATCCCTGCCAGACGGATGACTGAATACTGGCACAAGCTATGCGTCGTCATGATTTTTACGAGAGGAAAATCATGTTAAAAAGAAATGCAATCGTTCTGGCTGTCATGGCTTTGGGCTTCGGCAGCGCTTGCGCAGCCGATCCTGCAAGCATCAATTGGAGCAAGATCAAGCCAGTTTCCATCGGGCTTTTTTACCCCGGTCAATCCTCCTATGAATGGCTGCGCAGCCCCGAACACAAGGGGGCAGATGTGGAAGTGAATCGTGGGGATTCCTGCGTGTCATGCCACGACGAAGCAACTGCTGAACAGGATCTTGGCAACAAAATTGTGAAAGGCGGCCGCCTGGAGCCCGTGCCGGTCAAAGGCAAGAGTGGCTACAAAGAACTGAGTGTTCAAGCCGCCTATGACAGCAAGAACATGTATTTGCGCTACGAATGGAAAACCGACAACCCTTACCCCGGCACCGAGCACCAGTACCTGCGTTATGACGGTCATGGCTGGAACGTCTGGGGCTTTCCGAAACTGGATAAAGTCGTGCAAGAGGGCAAGCAGCCCGGCATTTACGAAGACCGTATGTCCATCATCATCGACGACGGCAAGGTGCCTGGCTTTGCCCAACAGGGCTGCTGGCTGACCTGCCACGATGGTCAACGCGACATGCCCAAGCAGTTCACCAAAGAAGAAGTGGCCGCGAACGCCTTGCTCACAGCCATCAAGAAGAGTGATGTGCGCAAATTTTTACCTGACACCCGCTCCAACCCGTCTGACTGGAAAACCGGCAAGACGGTAGATGACATCAAGCAGCTCAAGGCGGATGGCAAGTTTGTCGACCTGATCCAGTGGCGCGCCCACCGCAGTTTCGCGGTCGGCATGGCAGACGACGCTTATGTGCTGGAGTGGCGTCTCGGTGACGCAGGCAAAGACATGTTTGGTGGCAATGCAGACGGCAAAACGCACCAGCCCTTGTTCATGTTTGACGAGAAGAAGATGGGCTTCAAGTCCATCACGGCGGACAGTCAGGCTCGCAAGGGCAATCTGTTCCTGGTGAAAGAAGAGAATGCCGTGCCATTTGACCCTAATGCAGGTTGGAAGGAGGGCGACTTGATTCCTGACTACATCATCAGTCGCACCGATGCCAAAGGGTCAGCCGCTGACAACAATGCCATGGCAGCCTGGAAAGACGGTAAGTGGACGGTGGTGCTGACCCGTCCCCTGGGGTTGACCAACGCGGATGACAAGACTTTGAGAGCCGGTGGCGTGTACAACGTGGGCTTTGCCATCCATGACGACAATATCACTACCCGTGGCCACCAGGTATCTTTTGTGAAAACACTGGGTCTGGGCGCTAAACAAAAGGTAGACATTCAAGCGGTCAAGCTGCCATAGTCCCATTTGACGCTGACCCCCCAAGCCACCCCAAGGAGAAATTCTTGGGGTGGCTTTTTGGTGGGGCATGCTGTTGACGCTTGGCGCTTGAAGGGGCAAGTGTTACAGTTGTTACGACGTACCAGAATGAAGCTGGCAAATCTGCTAGATGGGGGGTGTGAAAAGCTTGGGACATCTCTTCAGACTGATTTCTTTGCTGCTTGCCATGGTGTTGGTTGCGTGCAAACCAACGCCCCATGATGAGCCTTTGCAGTACAGCAACTCGAACCCGGCATCCATACCGGTGTACCGTTTTGCCGTGCATCCTTTGCACAACCCGCAAAAGTTGATGGCGGTCTATCAGCCCCTGATGGACCACCTGAATAGCCAATTGACCAACGCCCGTCTGGAGCTTGAGGCCTCGCGCGACTACCAGGCCTTTGAGCAAAAGTATGCGGCGCGTGAACCGGCGTTTTTGCTACCCAATCCGTGGCAAACCTTGCAGGCGATGAAGCTGGGTTACCACGTGATGGCCATGGCGGGAGATGCGCAGGACTTCCGGGGTATTTTTCTGGTTCGCAAAGACAGCCCCATCCGAAACCCGGCAGATCTGAAAGGCAAGGTGGTGAGTTATCCGTCCTACACCGCACTGGCTGCCGCGATCATGCCGCAGTATTTTTTACATACCCATGGCATTGATGTCATGCGCGACATTCAGAATGTGTATGTGGGTTCACAGGAGTCCTCCATTCTGAATGTCTACATGGGGCGAGCGGCCGCAGGTGCGACCTGGCCACCACCATGGCGGCTGTTTCAGCAAGATCACCCCACGGAGGCCGCTGCGCTACGGGTCATCTGGGAAACCGAGCCGTTACTGAACAATTCGGTGATGGTGCGCGACGATGTACCCGCTGCTGTGCGCGATCAGGTCAAGCGTTCATTGCTCAATTTGGCTTCTACGCCCGCTGGGTCAGCCATACTTTCGGGCATGGCGACTGCACGTTTTCATGCCTCTGATGATGCCAGTTACGACGTGGTGGCTCAGTATGTCAAACAGTTTGAGAAAGCTGTGCGTCCAGTGGAGCGCCCGTGATGCTGGCACAACTCAAAAACCTGTTGTTTGGCAACTTGCGGCGACAGCTGATGCTGGGCATGGTGGCGAGTGTGGCACTCATGATGACTTTTTTTGTTTGGGATGTCACCCGCTATCAAAAAACCGTTGCCTTGGAGCAGCACGTGCTGGAAGCACAGGCCTTGGCGGGCAGTGTTTCAGCGTCAAGTGCCGCGTGGGTGGCATCCAGGGATTTCAGTGGATTGGAGGAAATTGTTCGAGGACTATCCCAATATCCAGATTTGCGTTATGCCATGGTTCTTGACCTTTCAGGCCAGGTACTGGCCCACAGTCAACCGGCACGACGAGGACAGTATTTGAAAGATCTTCCAGAGCTGGCTGAGGTCAGAGTGCGCACAGAAGCGCACCATCTGGTTGATGTGGCAAGCCCGGTCATGATGAATAAGCACTTGATTGGCTGGGTACGTATTGGTCTGGCGGGTGACCAGCTGGAAGTATTGTTGGCTCAAATTGCATTCAATGGCTTTGTCGATACCCTGGTGGCATTGGTTTTGAGTATCGCGATTTCTCTGTTGGCCAGCCGATACCTTACACGCAGGCTTTACCTTATTGGCAAGGTGGCGCATGGTATTCAGGCGGGTCAGACAGGGTTGCGCGTGAAGATCAGCGGCAATGACGAAACTGCACAGCTCGCACAGCAGTTCAATAACATGCTCGACACCTTGGCGCAGCGTGACCAGGCCTTGAAAGACAGTGAGGCATTCAAAAAAACCATCCTGGATTCTGTGGCAGCTGAGGTGGTTGTGTTGGACCGCTCGGGTGTGATCGTGGCTGCCAATGCACACTGGCGGCAGTTTGCCCTGGACAATAACGGTCAACCCGGTCAACCCACCCACCGTACTGGCCTGGGTACCAATTACTTGCAAGTGTGCGCGGATTCGGTCGGCCCTGGCAGTGAGAACGCACATGAGGCCCATGGAGGTATTTCGGCGGTGATGGAAGGGCGTTTGGAGCACTTTCTTCTCGAATACCCATGCCACTCGCCGCAGCAGCAACGCTGGTTCACGATGGTTGTGGTGTCTCTGGGTAACGCCGCACAAACGGGTGTGGCCATCACACACACCGATATCACTTTGGTCAAGCGGGTGCAGTTGGAGGAAGAGTTTCGTAGCCGGATTCTGGAAATGATGACGGGGGCCACTGATCTGCTGGATGTTCTGGAGGCAACGGTTCGTGGGGTCGAACAACTCAATACAAGCATGCTGTGCAGTATTTTTTATTGACTGAAGATGGCCAACACCTTGGGCAAGGCGTGGCTCCCAGTCTGCCCGACTTTTACAACGCGGCGATCATTGATGCGGGCATTGAAATCGGTATGGGGGTGGGCTCTTGCGGCACTGCAGCCTTCACTGGCGAGAGGGTGATTGTGGAAGACATTTCCTCCCATCCTTATTGGGCTGATTACAAAACCTTGGCCGCGCAGGCTGGGTTGGCGGCCTGTTGGTCACAACCCATTGTGTCGTCAGCCGGGCAGATATTGGGCACTTTTGCCATCTACTACCGCCAAACCACGGCCCCTACGCCACAAGACATTGCCACAATTGAAAAATTGGCCAGTCTGGCAGGCATTGTGATTGATTACAAGCAAACCCAAGCTGCACTCAAAGCCAGCGAAGACAAGTTTCGGACTCTTTTTGAGACGACTTCTCATGGTGTGGTTTTTCTGGACGTGGATGGACACATCACGTCGGCCAACCCGGCAGCGCAACGCATTTGGGGGTTGACGATGGCTCAGTTGCAGGATCAAGTGAGCCTGGATTCCGGCTGGAATAGCATTCGCGAAGATGGTAGTTCCATCTCCGCCGAGCAACATCCCATCATGCTGGCTCTGAAGAGCGGGCAGCCTGTGAAAGATGTGATGCTGGGGGTGCAAGTGCCCGAGCGTGGCCTGGTGTGGCTGATGGTCAGTGCGACACCTATGTTTCAGGACGGTCAGCTCACCAAGGCCTATGCGATTCTTGAGGATGTGACCGAACGTCACCAAATGCAGCTGCAAGTGCAGCAATTGGCGTTTAACGATGCCTTGACCCAACTGCCCAATCGGCGTTTGCTGGCTGACCGGCTCCAACATGCTTTGACGGCCAGCAAGCGCAGTTCAAGTTATGGGGCCTTGATGTTTCTGGATTTGGATAATTTCAAGCCACTGAACGACACCTGTGGTCACGATGCGGGTGATTTGCTGCTGGTGGAAGTTGCCAGGAGGTTGAAAAGCTGTGTGCGTGAAGTCGATACGGTGGCGCGTTTTGGTGGGGATGAGTTTGTGGTGATGTTGGTCAATCTGGATACCGACAGGGCCAAATCGCAGGAGCAGGCCCTCAGCGTGGCTGAAAAAATTCGCATCAGCTTGGCCGAGCCTTATGAAATTCAAGCCAAAACCGCTGGAGATGCCACTCGATTGGTTACCCACCATTGCACCGCCAGCATGGGTGTGACACTGTTTATTCACGGTGAAGGTGAGCAGGCTGCGATTTTGCAGCGTGCTGATGCAGCCATGTACCAGGCCAAGGATGCCGGGCGCAATACCATCTGGTTTGATGGCAAAGCTGGAACATTCGAGTGACCAGCCCTCCGGTGGATCCAGCCACCGAAGGGCCATCCTCACTGACAACCCTCCCTGAGTTGCGGTGTGACAAACTGGTGAACACCTTTGTCTGCACAAAAGTGTGAAAAATTAGCCTGCCTTTGTGGCCCTAACCCCTGTGCAATTTATTCAATATCAGCGGACACAACACCGCTTTTGCGGCTGTACTTCAGCGTGATTTTGTTGATTTCGCACAGGTCAAAGTCCTCCCAGACCACTTCTGAGCCGTCGTCATCAAACACCACTTTCAGATCCTGCTTGCAGGAACTTTTGTCGGAAAACCGGAACAGGCGAGACTGACCGTTGTCGAGGTATTTGTCACCCATGCGGTCATTGCCCCATGAATTTTTGTTGGATGCCGAGAGATAGACCTCGCGCAACGAGTACCCTGTGCGGTTAAGCAAGGTGAAATCGGCATCCCCGGCAAAGGCGGCGCTGGAAGTGAGTACACCGGTGACGGCAGACAGTGACAACAAGACGTGTTGCATGATTTTCATGGTGAATTCCTGATTTTTGCGTTGACGGCGTGAAGTGTAAAAATGGTGTTACAACTTGTCTGTCCCCAGAATTGGGGACAGACAGACGTGAAAATGCTGTGAAGATGTGGCTCTTTCCACGTTGCGATGGCTTTTCACGCATTGACCTGACTTCTCCTTCATGCAAGCTCCCTCAAACCATTCTCTTATTCGCGTTGTCCTGGTAGAGGATGACGTGAATTTTCAGCAAGCACTGCAGGAAATCATTCAAAACGCGCCGGACATGCGGCTGCTGTCCGTGGCAAGTACCCGGGCCAAAGGGCTGCAGGTGATTGAGCTGGAAGAAATGGATGTGCTGCTGGTTGATCTGGGCTTGCCCGATGGCTCCGGTATTGACGTGATTCGGGCGGCACATGCCAGGTGGCCGCAATGCGGCATCATGGTCTGCACGGCGTTTGGTGACGAGCAACATGTCATGCAGTCGCTGGAGGCGGGGGCGGCAGGCTATTTGCTCAAGGACAGCGCACCGCAAAGCATGTTGGCCGAGATTCGCAGCCTGCATGCTGGGGGCAGCCCGATCAGCCCGCTGATTGCACGGCAGATTCTGATGCGCTTTCGCACCCAGGAAAAACCTGTTGTATCCACCGCACAAGTGCTTCCCCCCAAGCCGCGTGCCGCTTTGTCAGCACGCGAGCAACAGGTGCTGGAGTTCATCACCAAAGGCTTCACTGCCGAGGAAATTGCCAGCCTGATGGCCGTCACCCGGCACACGGTGCAAACCTTTGTGCGGCGCATTTATGCCAAATTGGAAGTCAGCTCCAAAACCGAGGCGATTTATGAAGCCCGTCATCAAGGCTTACTGGATGACTGAACCCAGGGGGCGCAGGCAGACGTGGATGCTGTTGCTGGTGTTGTTGTGGGGGGCGTTCTGGCAGTGCGCAGCCGCAGCCCAAGCGCCGTTGCACTTTGACACCGCGCAGATTCTGGAGTTGGAGGGCTACGGTTTCACTGCACCGCCTTATGAGGTCAGGGAAACCGAACTCACGGGCCACTGGCAAACTGTGACTTTGCCGCATGCACTGATGCGCAAGTTGGTATCCGAAGAGATGCAGGGTGAGGCGCAGCAACGCGCGACCGTGGTGACCTGGTATCGGCTGCAAGTACCTGAAGGGAGTGTTTCCAACAGCCCGAATTACATCTACATTCCGCGCTGGAAAACTGACGGGCAAATCGCGGTGTATGGTGACCACCGCTTGTTGTACCAGTCGCATGCAGATGTGTTCTGGAATGGCTGGAACATTCCCTTGTGGATATCGCTGGACGAAACCGCAGATGCCGTGAGACCCCGTGTGATCCTGATCCGGGTTGAGCGCCCGCGTGACAGTGGGGGTGGCATTTCCACCGTGTGGCTGGGCGAAAACGATCGCCTGAGTTGGCGCTACCACATGCGCTATTTGCTGCAAGTTCAACTGCCTTACATCAGCAGCGTGGCTTTTCTGATAGCCGGGCTGTTTGCGCTGGTGGTTTGGTTTCGTCGGCGCGAGGATGCCTTGTATGTGCTGTTTTTCTGGGTGTCTCTGGCTTCTTTCCTGCGCACCTTGCACTACCACGTGGGGAAAAACCGGTTGATGATGCCTGACGAATGGTTCAGCTGGCTCACCATCGACTCGCTGTTCTGGATGATTGCCGTGGTGCATTTGTTTCTGAACCACTTGCATCGGCAGCCGGTGTTGAACCTGAACCGGGCGGTGCTGGGGCTGACCGTGCTGATGAGCATCATCACCCTGCCCTTGTTTCCTGATGTGCCCAGTGTTTACCTGCTGTCACCGCTGATTTACATCTTTTTGATGATCATGGGAACCACGGTGGGCCTGGTTGGTGGGGTGTTGTCATGGCGGGTGCGTTCTCGCGATGGCCTGTTGCTCAGCGCATGGTGTCTGATGGGCATGTTTTTTTGGTTTTACGACTGGTTGCTACAAAGCAACCACATCGACATCGAAGGCATTTACCTCGGGCCTTACACCAATTTTGTGGCCTTCCTGCTGTTCCTGTACATCATGTTTCACCGCTATGTGGGAGCCATGGATGAGGTTAAACGGGTCAATGCCAGCCTGGCGCAACGCTTGCAGGCGCGTGAGGCCGAACTGCAGCAAAGCTACAGCAGCCAGCGCGAGGCTGCACACCGCCAGACCCTGGTGGAGGAACGCCAGCGCATGATGCAAGACATGCACGACGGCATGGGCTCTTCGCTGCGCACGGCGCTGCTGGCCATCGAAAAAGGGCAGATGGATGCCACCCTGGTGGCCGATGTGCTCAAGGGCTGTATTGACGATCTCAAGCTGGCCATTGACGCGATGGAACCGGTGCAGGCCGATTTGCTGTTGCTGCTGGCCACTTTGCGGTTTCGCCTGGGGCCGCGCCTTGAATCGGCTGGCATTGCCCTGCGCTGGGAGGTCACCAACGTGCCCGCGCTGGACTGGCTTGACCCACGAAACTCGCTGCACATCCTGCGCATTTTTCAGGAGGCTTTCACCAACATCGTCAAGCACACCCATGCCACCGAGATTCGTGTGGCCACCCGTGTCGAGGCGAATCAGGTGGTGGTCACGATCACCGACAACGGGCCGGGTTTTGATGTGGCTCAGGCACTGCACAGCGGCGGCAAAGGTCTTGGCAATCAGCTGCGCCGGGCCGAATCGATTGGCGCAGAAATTGGCTGGAGCCGTACCGCATCGGGATCCTGCGTGAGCTTGCGTCTGCCGATCAAGCGTGAGACAGACGGGTCATCCTCCTCGGTAGGCTGACGGGGCGGTGTTTTCTTCTTGTCTCATTTTGAGAATTTCAGGGCCATTGCAGGCTCGGCCTAGGGTTAATCCTGCATAGGCGCTGTTCGGATTTAACCTCAAGGAGATACACACATGCAAAAGGTGTTGCACATCAACGCAGACAAGTGCACCGGCTGTCTGCAGTGCGAAATGGCTTGTTCGTTTGAGAACTACGGCACATTCGCCACCGCTAAATCGCGCATCAAGGTCTTCAACTTTCACCACACCGGCAAAAAAGTGCCCTACACCTGCACCCAGTGTGACGAGGCCTGGTGTTTACACGCCTGCCCGGTGGAAGCCATCACGGTGGACAAGCTCAGCGGCGCGAAAGTGGTCAACGAGTCCACCTGCGTCGGTTGCAAGGTCTGCACCATTGCCTGCCCGTTTGGCACCATCAACTACGTGGCCGACACCGGCAAGGTGCAAAAGTGTGACCTGTGCGGTGGTGAGCCGGCCTGTGCCGAGGCCTGCCCGACGGGTGCCATCACCTTCATTGATGCCAACTGGACAGGCCTGTCCAAGATGGAACAGTGGGCTGACAAGCTCGGCAATCAAACAACCGCCGCATAAGGAGTACGAACATGAGCTGGGCTGGAAAAATCCTCCGCGTTAACTTGACCGCGGGTACCGTCAAGTCTGAACCCCTCAACATGGAGTGGGCGCAAGCCTACATTGGCTCGCGCGGCCTGGGTACCAAGTACCTGGTCGAAGAAGTCGATGCCACGGTAGACCCCTTGTCTGTCGACAACAAAATCATCTGGGCCACTGGCCCGCTGACCGGCACCATGGCCTCCACCGGGGGCCGCTACACCGTCATCACCAAAGGCCCGCTGACCGGGGCTGTGGCCTGCTCCAACTCGGGTGGTTACTGGGGTGCCGAATTCAAGATGGCCGGCTGGGACATGGTCATTTTTGAAGGCAAGAGTGCGAAGCCGGTCTTCCTGTACGTCAACGACGACCTGGCCGAACTGCGTGATGCCAGCCACCTGTGGGGCAAGAGCGTCTGGGAAACCGAAGAAATCATCAAAAAAGGCCTGCAAGACCCGCTGACCCGTGTGTCTTCCATCGGCAAAGCCGGTGAAAACGGCGTGTTGTTTGCCGCCGTGGTCAACGACCTGCACCGCGCTGCCGGCCGCTCTGGCGTGGGCGCGGTCATGGGCAGCAAAAACCTCAAGGCGATTGCCGTGCGCGGCACCAAAGGCGTGGGCAACCTGCACAACCCGAAAGCCTTCATGTCCGCCGTCAAGGCCGCCAAGAAGGTGCTGGCCGAGAACGGTGTCACCGGCACCGGCCTGCCCGCCATGGGCACCCAGGTGCTGATGAGCGTGATCAATGAAATCGGTGGCCTGCCCACCCGCAACCACCAGGACAACCAGTTTGAAGGCGCCAAAGACATTGGGGCCGAAGCCATGGCCACGCCGCGCAAGACCGACGGCAAGAAGCAGCTGGTGACCAACCAGGCTTGCTTTGGCTGCACCATTGCCTGCGGGCGCATCAGCAAGATGGACGAAGGCCACTTCACCATCGAAAACAAGCCGCAGTACCGCGGTGCCAACGGCGGCCTGGAATACGAAGCCGCCTGGGCGCTGGGCGCGGCCAATGGCGTGAATGACCTGGAATGCCTGCAATATGCCAACCTGCTGTGCAACGAAGAGGGCATCGACCCGATCAGCTTCGGAGCTACCGTGGGTGCGGTGATGGAGCTTTATGGCATGGGTGTGTTGACCAAGGAACAGATCGGCATTGAAGCCCCGTTCGGCTCGGCCCGTGCGCTGGCTTTCCTGGCCGAAGAAACCGTCAATGGTCGGGGCTTTGGCAAGGAAATTGGCCAGGGCTCGAAACGCCTGACCGCCAAGTACGGCCACCCGGAACTCAGCATGTCGTCCAAGGGCCAGGAATTTCCGGCCTACGACGGACGTGCGATCCAGGGCATTGGCCTGGCCTACGCCACCAGCAACCGGGGTGGCTGCCACCTGCGCGGTTACACCATTGCGTCGGAAATCCTGGGCATCCCGGTCAAGACCGACCCGCTGGAAAGCCAGGGCAAGCCCGAGCTGGTCAAGGCCTTCCAGGATGCGACGGCGGCGTTCGACTCAAGCGGCCTGTGCATCTTCACCACCTTCGCCTGGGGCCTGCAAGACCTGTCACCGCAAATGCAGGGTGCGTGCGGCGATCAGTACACGATTGAAGAACTGGCCAAGATCGGTGAGCGCATCTGGAACATGGAGCGCGAGTTCAACAACCGTGCCGGTTTCACCAACAAGGACGACAGCCTGCCTGAGCGCCTGACCAGCATTGAAGGTGCTTGCAAGACCGGTCCCGCCAAAGGCAAGTTCAACGAGCTGGCCACCATGTTGCCGCTGTACTACGAAGCCCGCGGTTGGGACCCGGAAGGCCGCCCCACAGCCGCCACGCGTGAGCGACTGAGTCTGTAGAGGAAGATAGCGTAGGTTTTTTGGGGTCGGATCACCGTAGTGAGCGCAGCGAACGAAGTGTGCTCTGACCCCAATAAACCGGGCCACAACGTGTTGCGCCCCTTCAACCGCGAACGTATGAACCCCATCAAGCGGTCTTCAAGGCCGCTTTCTTTTTGGAGATTCCCATGACCCACCATGTCATCCTCGGAGCCGGCCCCGCCGGTGTGATTGCTGCCGAGACCATTCGCAAATTGGCACCACAAGATGCCATCACCCTCATCGGTGACGAGCCCGAGCCGTCGTACTCGCGCATGGCCATTCCCTACCTGTTGATGGGCAATATCGACGAGTCAGGTACCTACCTGCGCAAAAGCCCCACGCACTTTGAAGATTTAAAGATCAATCTGCTTCAGGCCAAGGTGCAGTCTGCGCAAGCAGCTACAAAAACAATAGTTTTTGCCAGCGGAGAAACACTGGTCTACGACACCTTGCTGATCGCCACCGGCTCCCACCCGGTGAGCCCGCCGATCCCCGGCATCCAGTCCGAGGGTGTACACACCTGCTGGACCCTGGCTGATGCCCGGGCCATTGCCGAGCAGGCCAAGCCCGGCGCGCGGGTGCTGCAACTGGGCGCAGGTTTCATCGGCTGCATCATCATGGAAGCCCTGGCCTCACGCGGCGTGAAGTTGAGTGTGGTCGAGATGGGCGACCGCATGGTGCCGCGCATGATGGGCCCCACCGCAGGCGGCATGATCCGCGACTGGTGCGAGGCTAAAGGCGTGGAAGTCTTCACCGGCACAAAAGTCGAATCGATTGAGCCCGGAATCCCGATGACCGTGAAGCTGTCCAACGGCACCTCCATGCAAGCCGACCTGGTCATCAGTGCCGCCGGTGTGCGCCCGGCGATTGGTTTCTTGGAGCACTCCGGCATCACCTGCCTGCTGGGCGTGCTGACCGACGAGCACCTGCAAACCAATGTGCCCGGCGTGTTTGCCGCTGGCGACTGCGCCGAAGCCTTTGACAAGGTGTCAGGCAAAACCATGGTCAGCGCCATCCAGCCCAACGCCGCCGAGCAGGCGCGCATCGCGGCCACCAACATGGTCGCCTACGCACGCGGTCAGGTAGCTCCCGCTGACCTCAATGGTGTGACCCAAATCAACGTGCTCGACACCCTGGGCCTGATCTCGGCCAGCTTTGGCGACTGGCAAGGCCCACCCGGCTGCGACCATGTGGAGCTGACCGACAAAGCCTCAGGCCGCCACCTGAGCCTGCGCTTTCAGGACGACGTGATGGTGGGCTGCAATGCCGTCGGCTGGACCGAGCACATTGGCGTGATGCGTGGCCTGGTCGAAGGCCAGATCAAGCTGGGGCCGTGGAAAGACAAACTGATGCAAGACCCGACCCGCCTGGTAGAGGCCTACCAAGCCTCGGCGCTGGGGCAGGATGACTGGTCGAGTGCACAGCCAGGGCGGCGCAGATAATTTTGTAGATTCGTAGGAGCGGCGGCAGCCGCGAAACGCTGCCGTACCAAATGACCTTCAAAGATGAACATCACCCTGAAACTCTTCGCCTCACTCACCGACTACCTGCCCGCAGAGTCCAAATACACCAACATCGTGGAGATGGACATTGCCCCCGACACCACCATCGGTCAACTCGTCGAGCAATACCGCCTGCCCCCGAAGCAGGTGCACTTGGTGCTGGTGAACGGCAGCTACATCGCGCCAGAGCAACGCGCCAGCAAAACCCTGCTTGAGGGCGACGTGCTGGCCATCTGGCCACCCATCGCCGGAGGCTAATTTTTGTATAAGAAATCAGCCTCTATGGCTTTTTGAATAAGCGAAAGCAGCTATCAAAATGAAAGCGTTTTACCCCGAACGTTTTGAGCGCGACATGGGCTGTACCGAGGCGGATTGGCTGCGCTGGCTGCCCCAGGCGATGGGTGAACACCATTGGAAGCTGCACACGGCTTCAGCGGGCGTGCGCATTGGCGACGGCGCACTGGGCCTGAAGTGGCAGGTGGCCGCCCCGCGCGTCATCGGCTTGATCCGCATCCCGGTGCTGCGGGTGAGTTTTCGTTTTGCCGGGGTGGATGAGGCGCAGCGCTACGCCTTTATGTCGCGCTTTGACTTGTGTATGCAGCGTGGGGGTGGGTGAGAGGACTGCGCCGCGCTGGAGCGGCTGCTGAGGTATTGCGCCCGCCCACCCTTTGCCATGGAGCGCCTTCGCAAAGAGGGTGCCGCCCCAACCAACCCAGCCCAAGCCACCATGTAAACCCGTCATCGCATCAGGTCTTCGATGGCATCCACCACCAGGCTGGTGCCTATGGCGATCAGAAGGATGTCGTTGGCGACCCGGACGTATTTGTAGCCCCTCGGCGGCAAACCGATTTGCACCACAACCTCGTTGGGGACGGAATACCACACGACCGTGGACGGCAAGGGCTTGCCCCTGATCCACTTTTTGGCTTGGCCAGGTGGCTGGCAGCCATTGTGCTTCTTGGCCAAACCTGGAGGGCAGTGGCCTTTGGCGGCGCGTGTGCCGTAATAGCCACGCACGGCTTGCCGCTGCTCATCCCTGAAGTAGGTCCCCATTTCAACCTGTACGACGGGCTCTTGCTGGGCTGCTTGCTTCTTGCTGTTTCCATGTCCCGCCCATTCGGGTTTTTCAGCCCAACTTGGGGTGCACACAGACATCGCTGAAGCGATGGCAACGAGGGGTAACAATCTGTAGTTCATGGTGGTCTCCGTGAGAGCGGTTACCGTGGGCCAGTGATGTCGCGATGGGCTTGCCGCAGCGCCTTTTTTTCCTCGGTCGTGGCCTTGACTTCGGGGCGTAGGGCCTTGATGGCGGCCCCCAAGCTGGCCCCTTCCATCATCTTGGCTTTCAGGTCTGAAAACGCGATGCCAAGGTTTTTGCTCACATGCACCGTTGCCACAAATTGCCCCAGATTTTTAAACCCCTCGGCAGCTGCTTGCATGTCTGTGCCCGCTGGCAAGAGTTGGCCGAGTTTGGCTGACAGCTTCGTGCGGTTCTCCAACTGTTGGGCGACTGTTTTGCCCGTTGTGGCCGGCTTGCCTGCTTGGCTGGGCTTGCCTTTTTCGCCAGCATTCTGCTGCCCCCCAGCATTGGCATTGCCATGGTTGCTGCTTCCTGCGTTTCCACCTGCTCCGCCATTACCTCCCGAGTTACCGCCAGAATTGCCACCCGCATTGCCCGCTGCCAGGGACGGCAGACTCAAACCGAGTGCGACAACGGCTGCCAAAGTGTAAAGATGATGACGTTTCAAAGTAGACCTCCTTGAATATTGGAACGCCCATTATGGGCAGTTCAACGAACGCAGGGAAGCAAAATTTTGTGTTCAGCCGTCCTTTATGGCTTGCCGATGGTGATGCCCGCACAGGCATCCGAAGTCTTGAAGGTCACGCAGTTCGGAGTTGAACTCGCCCTTATCCGGTTAGGATGCTGACGGTCATCGCCCCCGTCCCTCCATCCTGCAACCGACTGACATGACGCTCATCACCACCCAAAACCCGCATTTCTCACTGCGTTTTGCCACCCCTGACGATGCGCAGCACGTTGTGGATTTCATGAAAAAACTCGGCTCGTACCAGAAGATGCTTGAGAAGATCACGGCAACCGAAGCCAGCATGCGCAAGCTCCTCGCCGAAGGTCGGGGCGAGGCCGTGTTTGGCATGTATGACGGTCAGTTGGTGGCGTTCATTTATTTTTGCCAAACCTCTTCGGCCTTTACCGGGCAGCAAGGGCTGTACATCGACGGGTTTCTGGTGGACGACAGCATTCGAGGCCAAGGGCTGGGGAAAATCATGATGGCTTTCATGTCCAAGCTGGCACTGGAGCGCGGTTGTCAGCGGCTGGAATGGGGTTGCCTGGACTGGAACGAGCCCGCTGTTCGGTTTTATCGAGACCTGGGGGCCACCAGCGTGGACATCATGACCATCTACCGCTTTGCGCCGGAGCAGCTGCACGCCAACGCGGCGCAGTTTTAAGCTTCCAGAGTGAACAAGACCACGGCGTACACCCGTTGATTTTTTGTCAGAGTGGGAGCGGCGGCAGCCGCGAAATAATTTCTCATAAGAAATCAGCCGCTAGCCAACTAAATACCTGCGCAAGTCACTATCAAAATAATATCTATGTTGAGGCGGGCAGTGCTCAAACTGCCCCCAGCCTTTCTTGTGCAAGCAGCCAATCCGCCGCCAGATGCAGCGCGGCAGCCTGGCTTCAAATCCATGCCAACCTGCCGACACGCAGCAGGATTGACGGAGCTGTCCGGTGTCAGTGATACTCACGACAGGTTTCATGGTTTTTCTGACTTTCGCCGTCAAGATTCAGGGAGCGACACAGGTGATGATTCCCAATCGTGAGGAAAGAACAGGTGCTCGCCCGGGTGCGTCGGGCCGCTACCCTGATGTGCTGGCTGCGTTTTTTGCACTGCTGTGGGTGTTGATGGTGTTGGCTCCGGTGCAGGCTCTTGCCGGGGGGGCTGTGCAGGGGCGCGACAACGTCCTTGTCCTGCACTCTTACAGCCAGGACTTTGTGTGGACGCGGTCACAGCAAGACGGTGTGGATGCCGTGTTCGGCCCTCTTTCTGCCGCGTATGACGTGCGTATGGAATACCTGGATGCGTTGCGACAGCCTGGGTTGCTCAAAAAACCGATCCTCCTGGACTTATTGCGCACCAAGTTTGCCGACCAGCAGTTTCGGGTTGTGCTGACCTCAGACAATGCCGCATTCGACTTTGCCCGGGCGCACCGCAATGAGCTTTTTCCCGGTGTACCCATCGTGTTCATGGGTTTGAATGGTTACCAGGACAGCTTGCTTGCCAGCGAGACCGGTATCACCGGTGTGGCCGAGGATGGCGATCTGTTCGGCACACTGCAGGTGTTGTTGCAGCTGGCACCGCAGACCCGGCGCATCATCTTCCCCGGCATGCTGGATGACCTCACCTACCGCGCTATTCGCAGTACGGCGGCCAAAGAGTTGGCGGCGCTGCCACCCCAGGTTGCCGTTGAGTTTCCTGAGTTTTCCGACGTAGACGCCGCATTGGATGCGCTGAAAACGCTGCCGTCTGACTCGGCCATTGTCATCATGTCCAACATGCGCACTCGCGCAGGCCAGGGCATCAGCAGCCAGCGGGTGGTTGAATTCACCAACTGGGACTGCGTCGTTGGCCACGGTGCCTTGGGCGGGAGTGTTATCAGTGGCATGGAACAGGGTCGCCAGGCGGCGGAAATCGCGCTGCGGGTGTTGCGTGGTGAGCCAGCGCAGGCCATTCCGGTACGCCGCGGGGCGGGCAAAACCTTGCTGTTTGACTATCAGCAACTGGCTCGCTTCGGGATACCGGCCTCACGCTTGCCCAAGGGTGCGGTGGTTCTGTTTGCACCTGAGCGCAGCCTGCGTATCTCGCATGAAGCGGCCTGGGTTTCGGGGGTGTCATTTGTGCTGTTGCTGGGGGTAGCCGCGTCGCTTTTTCTGGCGGTGCGGCGCCGGCGACGGGCTGAGGAGCAGGTGCGCACGCTCAACCAGGAGCTGGAACAGCGCGTTCAGGAGCGCACCGCCCAGTTGGAGGCCTCCAACAAGGAGCTGGAAGAGTTTTCCTATTCGATGTCGCATGACATGCGCTCACCTTTGCGTGCGCTTGACGGCTATTCGACCATTTTGCTGGAGAAGTATGGCGCTGGCTTCGACGACGAATGCAAGCGCTTGCTGAGGGTGCTGCAGACCAGTGCCCGTCAGCAAGGTCGGTTGGTTGACGATATCCTGCGTTTTCTGGCCCTAGGGCGGCAAAAAATGCACCCCAGCATGATTGACCTCACCCAGATGGCATCCGATGTGTTTGCGGAGTTTCAAGCTGCTGAGCCGGCCCGCCAGATGCATCTGGACATCGGTGTCTTGCCGCCAACCAGGGGGGATGTCAGCATGATCCGTTTGGCGATGCAAAACCTGCTGTCGAATGCCATCAAGCATTCGTCAACAGATCACCAGACACTCATTGAGATCGCTGGGGTGGCTGGCGAGCAGGAGCATACCTACTCGATCACCGATCACGGTGCGGGGTTTGACATGCGTTATGCAGACAAGTTGTTCAGAGTGTTTGAGCGCGTGCACCCCGCAGGGGAGTATGAAGGTTCGGGGGTGGGGCTGGCCATTGTCAAGCGCATCATTGAGCGCCATGGGGGCCGGGTCTGGGCCGAAGGCCGGGTGGGTGAAGGTGCAACGTTCTATTTCACTTTGCCACATGCCAAACTGGGTGATGCCCGCGAAGGTCTGCACAATTCCCGCCCTGAATTCAAAGCGATTTAGACCGCCGCCTTCATCTCCGCACCGTTGCGCGCTTGTGCCTTGAAGTCGCACAACGACTTCAAACAATCATCCTGACCGCTGACCGGCCCTGGTTGGCCATGGCCGAGCCGCTGAACATTGACATTGGCTGCATACACCCGGACGCGCACTGATCACGTGTTGCTCTGGTGTTGTACCAAATAGCAACACTGATTCGCTCAGCCTTGGCACACACCGGGGTGCCTGCGCTGGCGCGGTTGGATGGTACGGTTTTTGCGCATAGGAAATCTGATCACTAGCAAAACCAGTCCAACCCAGCCCAGCCCAGGGTGATACCAAAGAGCAGACAAGCCCCATTCATCATGCAAAAGATATTTCATTCCGTGTCCCGCAGTCGTCTCCATCAACCCTGTCGTTTATCGCTGGTAGCGTTGGCCGTGATGGCCTTGAGTGCCCCTGGTGTGAGTGCGCAAAGCGCCGCCAAGGTCACCACGCTTGACGAGGTGGTGGTGTCGGCCTCGCGCAGCGAGCAGCGCAGTTTTGACGCCCCGGCTGCGGTGCAGGCGGTGGACCGTGCGGCCATTGAGCAGGGCGGCCCCCAGGTGAATTTGTCCGAAACCCTGAACCGGGTTCCGGGCTTGACGATCCTGAACCGGCAAAACTATGCGCAGGACTTGCAGGTCTCGATCCGTGGTTTTGGTGCTCGTTCGGCCTTTGGCATCCGGGGCATTCGTTTGCTGGTGGACGGTATTCCGGCCACCACACCAGACGGCCAGGGCCAGGGCTCGACCATCAGCCTGACCTCGACCGAACGCCTGGAGGTGTTGCGCGGGCCATTGGCGCAGATGTATGGCAATTCCGCCGGTGGTGTGATCCAGGCCTTTACCCGCTCTGCGCCTGAGGTTCCCGAGTTTGAGGCCTCGGCCTACACCGGCTCGTTTGGTCTGCACCGCACCGATTGGCAATACGCCGGCAAGCTAGGGAGCGTGGGCCTGGTGGCCGACTACAGCACCTTTGATGTGGATGGCTACCGAGGCAACAGCGCCACCGAGCGCAAACAGTTCAACGGCAAGCTCAGTTTCAGCCCGGCCGAGTCCAGCCAGGTCAATGTGGTGTTCAACCGCTTTGACATGCCTTTGGCGCGTGACCCCCTGGGGCTGACCCAGGCGCAGTGGTTGGCCGACCCGGCCCAGGCGGGCGACAGTGCCGTCAGCCGCAATGTGCGCAAGACCGTGCTGCAAAACCAGCTGGGTGCAACGCTGGAAACCCGGCTGGATGCCAACCGTTCACTGTCGGCCCGGGCTTACACCGGCACGCGGGACAACCTGCAGTACCAGGCCGGTATTTTTGGTGTGACACCCACCGGGGCCTGGGTCAGCCTGAACCGCACTTACTACGGTGCCGGGCTGCAGTACAAGGCGCAGTCGGTTTGGGGCGCGGTGCCGGTGAATTGGCTGGTCGGTTACGACTACGACTTGTCCACCGAGTTGCGCCAGGGCGGTGCCGCAGCGCTCGGTGAAAAAACCTCCACCACGCGCAATGAAGACAACCAGGCCAGCAACAGCGATCTGTTCCTGCAAGGCACGGCCTTGTTGTCCGAGCAATTCTCCTTGGTCGGCGGATTGCGCCACAGCCGGGTCAGCATGCAAAGTGACGACCACGACCTGAGCAACGGGGACGGCTCAGGCAGCATCCGTTTCGCCCAAACCAGCCCTGTGCTGGGCCTGACCTTTCACACCAACGAGCAGTTGAATCTATTTGCCACCTATGGCCAGGGGTTCGAGAGCCCGACGCTGGCCGAGATGGCCTACAAGGGCTCGGGTGTGCCAGCCTTCAACACCGGTATCAAGGCCTCCTCCAGCGAACACTATGAAATCGGTGTCAAGTGGTCTCCCAGCCCGACCAGTCGGCTCGACTTTTCCGCTTACCGTATCAACTCCACCGACGAGGTGGTGGTGGCCAGCAGCAGTGGCGGCAATTCCACCTACAAAAACGCGCCCGGCACCCAGCGCACCGGCTGGGAGTTGTCTGGTCGCACGCAGCTCAACGACTCGGTGCGTTTCACGCTGGCCGCATCGCAGATCGACGCGGTTTATTCCGAGAAATTTAACGCAGGAACGACGGCGGTTGCCGCTGGCAATAACATTCCCGGTATTCCGCAGTTCTATGTGTTTTCCGAACTGTTGTGGTCACCCTCACGTGCGGCGCTGGCTGGTGACACGGCGGCTACCGGGCCACAAGTCGGGCTGGAGTTGACCCGTGCTGGTCGCCTCTACGCCAACGACACCAACACTGCCTCGGCCGATGGGTACACCACCTTGAATGTCAAAGCCAGTTACCGTTGGAAGTTGGGCCGCAGCGCCTTGACCACCTACGCCCGCATTGACAACCTGAGTGATGAACGTTATGTCGGCTCGGTGATCGTGAACCAGTCTGGCTTGCGTTTTTATGAACCGGCACCTGGGCGCAACTGGACACTTGGCATAAAACTGAGCGTGCCTTTGTGACATGAAGTTGATAGCACAGGACCGAGGTGTTCGGGTACATGTGCTGCGCCATCTGGCCGCGGTATGTGTAGCCGTCGTGGGTCTGTGGCTGGCCCTGTCTGCGGCACACGCCGGGGTCATGAGCAAGGAAACGCTGGCCCGGGCTTTCCCCGCGCCGCTGATCGTGGGTGACAAAGATGCGACCCTGCCGATCTGGCCGCTGTTCAAGCAGGAGTTAACCTCAACTCCTCTCATCGGTTATGCCTACGAGTCCATCGATCTGGCCCCCATCCCAGGGTTTTCTGGCACGCCGTTCAACCTGTTGGTGGCGCTCAATACCCATGGCGAGTTCATGGATGTGCAGGTGTTGTCGCAGCACGAACCGGTTTTTCTGGAAGGCCTGGGACCTGAACCCATGTTGCGTTTTGTCGAGCAGTACAAGGGCCTCTCACTCAAGCAAAACATCAAAATTGGCGGCGGTCAGAACAACGGTGGCAACGCCAATGTCTACATCCACGGCGTGGCCAAGGCGACGGCATCGGTGCGGATTTTGAACCAGAGCCTGTTGTCGGCCTCGCTCAAAGTGGCGCGGGCCAAAATGGGCTATGCCCAGGGACGTGACCCGGATTTGATCGCCCGCATCAAGCCAGACGTGGTGGATGTGCTGGCCTGGGGTCAACTGATCAAGGCCGGGCTGGTCAGCCCAAAAACCTATACCAACCGCGAGGTTGACGCCGCCTTTGTCGGCACACCGGTGGAAGGCAGCGATGCAGAAGGGCGTGCTGCGCCAGAGGCGGTGTTTGAGACCTTGTACGCCACCGCTTTGCATGTGCCCTCGGTCGGGCGTAACCTCTTGTCACCCAAGGATTGGGACTACCTGCAGGGGCGGCTGGAACCCGGAGACAGCGCCTTGCTGGTGATGGCGCAAGGCCGGTATTCGATGCTGGGCGAGGAGTTTGTTCGCGGCGCGGTGCCGAGTCGCATCACTTTGCAGCAAGCTCAGTTGCCACTGGAGCTGCGTGACCTGGACATTGATCTGTCTGAGCCCTTGAAACTGCCCGACAGCCTGAAAGAGGCCGAGTGGAAAATTTTCAGGGTCATTGCCCCCGCCGGGCTAGACCCGTCTTTGCCGCTTGAATTCAGCTTGCGGGTGATTCGCACCAAGGGCGCGATGTATGGCGAGCGGGTTGGCAAAGACTTCCCCGTGACATTCCAGTTGCCCGAGCGTTATTTCACCGCCGCCGAGTCGGACAACAAAACCTGGCATTCCCTTTGGATGGACCGTTGGTGGGAACTGCTGGTGCTGGCTGCTGGCCTGGCGGTGCTGACCTGGGCGCTGCGCAAACCCACCTGGTTGACCCAGTCCACGCGCCGCCTGAGCCGGTTTCGCACCGCCTACATGCTGTTCACGCTCGGGTTCATCGGCTGGTATGCCCAAGGGCAGTTGTCCATCGTCAACCTCACTGGCGTGGTGCGTGCGCTGGTGGAGCAGCGCAGCCTGGGCTTCTTTTTGTACGACCCCATGACGGTGCTGCTGTGGGCCTTCACGGCGGTCAGCTTTTTTGTCTGGGGACGGGGCACGTTTTGTGGCTGGTTGTGCCCGTTTGGCGCTTTGCAAGAACTCGTAGGCAACGCCGCTCGGGCGTTCAAAGTGCCGCAAATTCGCCTGTCACTGCAGACCGATCAGCGCTTTAAAAAACTCAAATACCTGGTGTTGGCAGGCATCATGGTCAGCGCCTTGGTGTCGGTCACCTGGGCCGACCGGCTGGTGGAAGTGGAGCCGTTCAAGACCAGCATCACCTTGTTGTTTGTGCGCTCCTGGCCATTTGTGGCCTGGGCGGTGGCGCTGCTGGTGCTGAATGCGGTGATTTTTAAGAGCTTTTGCCGCTACCTGTGTCCTTTGGGTGCGGGTATGGCGGTGCTGGGCCAACTGCGCCGGAAGAACTGGATATCGCGCCGCAGTGAATGTGGCCAGCCCTGCCAGCGTTGCGCCAGCGACTGTCGTTACCAAGCCATCCCCAAAACCGGGGTCATTGACTACACCGAGTGTTTCCAGTGCCTGGACTGTGTGGTGATCGAGCAAAGTGAGGACTTGTGCGCACCCCAGATGCTGGCCCGCACCCATTGCAGCCACCGCAAGCACGTTCAGGATGGCAACGCCGACAGCTTTTATGGGCTGCCATCGGCATGGGGTCTGCGCTGATAGCTCCTGAAAGCAGAGCGTATCGGGAGCCACCGCTGGGCGGTGCAGCGAACACCTCGGCGCACTGGCGCAGCCGTCCTCTGCTGGGTTTTGGTACCACCTTGTCACTCACCGTGGGTGCCGACACGGTGGCCAAAGCCGAGCTGGCGCTGGATCTCGCCGTGGCAGACATTCGCCACATCGAGCAGCAGATGAGCCTGTTTCGCGCCAACAGCGCGGTCTGCCAGCTCAATGCCAGCGGTTTGCTGCGCAACCCCGACCCCATGCTGGTGCGGGTGTTGCGCCTGGCGCAAGCAGTCTCGCAACAAAGCCAGGGGGCGTTTGACATCACCGTCCAGCCTCTGTGGCTGCTGTATGCCCAGGCACAGCGGGAAGATCGCTTGCCCTGGGCGGCCGCGCTGCTGGCGGCGCGGGACAAGGTGGATTGGCAGCAGGTCGAGGTCAGGGATGACCGTGTGCGCCTGAAACGGCCCGGCATGGCGATCACGCTCAATGGCATCGCCCAGGGTTTTGCGGCGGACGTGATCAAGGCGCGCTGGCAAGCCATGGGCATCGAACATGCCTTGATCAACACCGGCGAATGGTCAACCCTGGGCCAAGCACAAGATGGCGCGGGCTGGCGGTTGGGCGTAGCCAACCCGCGCGATGCCGACGGCATCATCAGGCGTATTGCCGCCAGTGGCCGCAGCGTGGCTACCTCTGCCGACAGCCAGACCTTTTTTACCGCTGACTTTCAATACCACCACATTTTTGACCCGCACACCGGTGCGTCACCGGCAGATGTGTCCAGCGTGACGGTGGTGGCTGACAGTTGTGCGCTGGCCGATGCACTGACCAAAGTGATGTTTGTCGCGGGCAAGGCCAAAGCCCTGGACTTGGCCAAGACCTGGGGTGTGGAGGTGTTGCTGGTGGACAAGGCTGGCGCTTGGGTGGCCAGCCCGGGCTTGATGGCTTAGGCGGTAAAGGGTCAGTTGGGGCGAGGTGGTTTTGGGTTGAACCGACAAAAAATCTTGGTTTTTGAAGGCGCTGTGCTTTGATGCCGGAGTTTTTAAGCCGAATTGGCCTGTAGCCCCAGACTTGTCTTGATTGTTTGCTATAAAAAACTTGTTTGATGAGAAAACTTGAGTCGTTTCCACTCCAACGGGTCACTTTTCCAAATTTGGGCTTTCAGTTTTTACGGTCGGAACAGACCCAAACTTTTCAATCAGGTTTCCAGTCTGAACGATAGGTATCGACCCATAGCGAAAATGCGTCAAGTCAGATTCATTTACCCACCGTGACCATTCAATATTGATGTGTCGCCGAAAAAGTTGGACACCTAAAATGAGGCGATGCCCGAAGAACTGCGTGTCAAGTTCATCAACATCGCCAAGCATGTGGTGAACCATGCGTACTGCAAGGGACAATTCGAAGGCAACCCTGATGCGCAGAACCGGGAGTTTGCACTGGAGAATCCAATTCAACATGCCGTCATTAATCGAGCGCACCCGGGAACTAGACTTGTATAAGTATTACGCTGAGACCAGGATTTCAAACAAACGTCCGATGCGAGTATTTCAAGCATACTGAACATGCGGGATTTAAAATCGGACTCGTTTGCAAACAGAGTATCCCAAGGACTCTAATTTCCAACCAAGTAATTTCAGGCCTTTGTGATAGTTTTAAAAATTATCTTGTAGATAGAAAAAGGGAGTTGTAAATGATAGGCAATGCCAAAGTAGCTCAAAACTGGAATTTTTCTAGAGATTTTCCGGAAATTGGCGCGGATTTGATTGATAGACCGCATTTTTTAGAAACAATTGCAGAAGTGCTAAATCAGGAAACTCGCATTGTCTTTCTAGAAGGTAATGAAGGCGATGGGGCAACCACGACTCTAGCTCAGTTTTGTTTAAAGTATCCAACTCACAGCTTTTCACTTTTCATTAAACCAGCTAGTCGTTTTGCCTATAGCCCTGATTATCTGAGACTTGCACTCGCTGAGCAGTTCTACTGGTATGTTAACGGGACAGCTTTAAATAAAGAGACACTGGACATCAGTGAGTTCGACACTCTAGTGTTGCGCATGAGAGCCAAAGAGCGAAGTACGACCTTATACTTTGTGATCGATGGATTGCATCAAATACCATCAGAAGATCAGCGACTAGTTTCACAGATATTCTCTGAGGTATTGCCATTAGGCGTGGATAATTGTCGATTCATTATTACCGGACATCAACAACTACTTGAATCTTCAATCAGAGGCAAGTTGAAATCAAAACCATATCAGCAACTGAGGTTTCGCCCCGAAGAATCACGATTATTTTTATCAAAAACCAGTCTGGACGAACAGGATTGTAATACTGTGCACCAGTTGTGCAAAGGAATTCCGGGGCGTTTAGCTGCAATCAAGCGTCTTCTAATTTCGGGAACAAAGCTATCTTCGATACTTGAAACCGATCCATCGAAATATCTTGAGTTCATAAAGCTTGAATTTTCATCTCTTGAGCAAATGGATGATAGTCAAAAACTAATAGTTGCAACCATCTCATTTTCCAAAATGCAACTATCCATTGAGGACCTATCTAATCTCTTATTTGAATCAGATGAAAAAATCAGAACAACACTAACTGCCAGTCAATTCTTGATTATTAATTCATCATCCGGAATTATTGAATTTGTATCTGTCAGTCATCGAAAATTTGCAGAAAAACAACTAGAAAGATTCCGGAAATCAGCATTGACAGCTCAAATAGAACACCTTCTAAAAAATCCGAAAAGTAGTGCATCGTTACGTTTCTTACCCTCGTACTACGAAACTCTTTCTCAGCATGAATCCATCATAAGTTTATTATCAAAAGAACATTACAGTGATTTGCTCGAAAGTACGCAATCATTCGCCGCATTGAGGAACAGGGCGGATATGGGTGCCAGAAATGCATTATCACTAAGACGAACCGAAGAGGTTTTCAAATTCTCGTTACAGAAAAGTATCTTCATTAGTGCGGGAAACCTTGAGTCCAGTGAGTTTCAAATTGAAGCACTTGTGGCGATGGGGAAGTCAAATTCCGCGCTCACACTAGCGAATCACGCCGCAGCAAAAGAAGATCGACTAGCATTGCTTGCAACATATGCTCGCAAAGTTAAAGAGAGATCTGGTGATATCGATCCAGAGCTTATTACAGTTATAAAAAATCTAGCATCAGATATAAACTTCTCCGAATTGGGCGACAAAGCCATAAAGATAGCTGCTAATATTCTTATCTTCGATCCTGATATTGCAATCGGAATAATTGAAAGTGCCTCAAAAGGGGCAACAGAAGGGGTTAAAGATGCTGCATATGCTGAGCTATCTATCGCCGCATCTGTATCAAAGCTAAAGCACAGCACAAAAATAGAAGACAAGGCACGTCCACGCATATCAGATGCATCTTTGCAGCAGGTTGCGCACTCCTTTGCGGCATTAGCTGAAAAGATTGACGGAGTAGAACTAATTGGCATTCTTTCCAAAATGCCCACAGTACATCAGATCGCATTTCTACGTGCATTTGTAAAACTGCGAAGTAGCGATACAAACATTTTGGATCTCGTCGAGTATGGTCTTGGAAAAATCATTAGTGAATCTGAGTACACGCCGCGTGTTAATGATCTCGCAGAACTCGCTGCTCCGTTCGTAACTCAGATCGCAGATGTTGAGCGCCTCAGTCGCGTTGTATCAAGGTTTGATAGTCAAATGGGGCTAGTTGCCAAAGCATCTCAATCGAAGGATCTGACCCTTTTGCAGATGAGACTATCTGCGGCAGAATTTCAGTTTCATCCAACTCGTGCACGCGACCGAATTGAGCAGACCTACTTTGATGTCTCTGAAATTAAAACACCTGAAGTACAACTTGAGTGCTATGCCTTAATGCTGGGGTCGTTAAAGAACATAGATTCCAATGGAGAACTCGAGAAGAAAGATGGCTTTCGGGCGCTGGTGAAGGCGGACCTATCTAAGTTGTTGGAAAATATTCTGAGCAATACAGGTGATCATCTATCATCAGTTTCCGCAGTGCTCAAAGTTCTTGCTTCCGATGATGCATTAGCAGCTCTAGAAGTCGCGGGAAAGCTAAACACAGAAACCAGACGGAACAAAGCGCATAGTTTAGTCGCCAACGCAATTGCATCCCAAGCATTTAGGAATGCCCAGATCGATAGTTTGCGTACAGCGTTGTCAAGGATTACTTGCGAGAATGATCGATCTACAGCGACCATTGAATTACTAGGTGCTTTGGATTCGAACAAAGATCGCAATGCTTGGTTTTCCCACCTTGAAGAGTTCAGAAGTGCAATTCTTCATCCTCGAGATCAAGGCAAATGGGATATCTGGATTGCGAATCAGAAATCCAAGAGTAATATCCCTTTTTCAATGGATGATTTCAAAAAATCAGTTAACGATACTGCGTCGAAAGTTGAATCGAACCTGGATATTATTGATATCTACTTTAAAGCTGCTGAAGCAATTGGTTCGTCAAATTTGGACGAAGCGAAGATTTTATATGACAAAGGCCTAAAAATAAAGAATGAAACAGCATTCAATACAAGGGCTTCATCTCATCTCCTAGTCTTATGTTTGTCACTTGTCGCTCGAAGTCTCGCTCCGCTAGCTCAGGCCAGCATGCTGGACGAAGATACTCTGGCGCGCTTTGATCGCTTAATTAACGAACTGCCTAGTGGACTTGCAAAAGTACGTGCGTACAGCGATTTTGCTGAGCGATTGTGGTGTGCCAAACGTCAAGATCTAGCTAATCGAATTGTGCAAGAACAATTGCGAAGCTTGATGGAACAAATCAAGCTTTTGAATCATGCGGCATATCAAGATGCAATTTCGATAGTGTTCCCAATATTTTCGGTGTGGCATCTACCGACAGCCCTTGAAATGCTCAAGGATGTATGCAACGAAGCGAATGATTCCGCGCTTCAAGATGCGGCTCAGTTAAGACTGCGGAAGCTACCGAGTTCCTCCCCCGATTTAAGTGGAAAGCTGGATCACACAAAACTGGAATCGCATGATGTGGTGGATATTATTGAACTCATAGATACCGCGAAAACTGATTCGTCAATATTTGCGATTCTGAAGTCATTAATCGATGTTGTCAAACACAAGAGCAACGCTACTAAATTCACCCGCCAACAAAAAGTCGATTGGGCAATCAAGATTCGTGAGATCATAAATAGAAAACTACCAGATCCTAAGAATATTCAGCACCTTGGATTCAAAGTGGTATGTTTGGCACTTACCTATGCCATCGAGGATACTTTGTTCAACATATGGAAGGATTTGGAAAGCATGACAGAATCCATTTCCAATGTCGCGGATAGAGGTTATGTTTATCTATGCCTAGCAACTTGTCTTCCAAGTAAATTTACTTCACACAGAAAGGGCTACTTAGATAAAGCATTGGAATTTGCCAAACAAGTACCATCCCCAATCGATCGCCTATCACACCTGCATGACTATGCACAGGAGGCTTTTTCTCACGATGCTACAGCATCAGCAAAGGAAACCCTAAAGCATGCAATGCAACTTTCACTAGAAATAGAAAACAACTCAAGAGCGGCAAGCCATCGTAGAGAACTAATTGATCTAGCAGATCAAATTGATTCAGGTCTCGCGGATGAACTTATTGCTTTAGTTGATGATGATCCTGCACGAGCACAATTAAAGATCGAAGCCAAAAGAGTAGCGGCGATTTCAAAGGCGAAACGCGAACTAGCTAACTCAAAACAAATTAAAGATGCATCAATTTGTGATTTGGAAATGCTACCGGAAGCGGCTTGGAAGAATTTAGCAGCATTAGAAGCTGGTCGCTTGGAAATTAAATCAATAGATGTCATGACCGAGTTTGTTTCAAGGGCAACGCATAGTTCACTTCACGATGCCTATCCCGTACTTTCGTGGCATTTGGCAAATCTGGAACGAAAATTTCGCCATGCTAGTGACATCGCAATGCATATTAGCCCGGTGTCTGAAGCATTACTCCTTTCGACTGAAATTGCCCATGCAATCATTTCGCAGGTGGTAAAACGCGTAGTCAACGTTGACGACGAAAATGAAAATGGAATAATTGTTGGTCGACAAGATAGAGAAGATGCTGTCCGCTATATCGAAGAGTGGTTAGCCGCAAATGCCAAAAGTTACATCAAGTATTGTGACGCATATTTTTCCACGAAAGATATTGCGCTGCTCCGGTTGTTTCTTGCGCATGCTCCAACATGTAAAGTATTTATTCTTGCAAGCAAAAAAACACTCCAAGACAGTAAATCGCTGTCAGACGATGTTTTTAAGGATGCCTGGCGCGCTCAATCAGATCAGTGGCCTCCAGAGACCGAGGTAATTGCCTTGTCATACGCAGATTCACCCAAACATGTGGTCCACGACAGATGGTTGCTTACCGAAGGTGGAGGGCTCAGATTCGGAACATCTTTCAACTCTCTTGGAGATGGGAAGTTGTCGGAGGTTTCTGAGATTGATGCAACTCAAGCAGTGGCCTTAGAGAAGCAAATGGACCTCTATATTGGTCGGCAGCGAATAGTTGATGGAGCCCGAATTCAGTACAACTCCTTCACTTTGGACTGAATGTAGATGTCATCATGGAAAGATGTATGAGAATTGGGAGCAATCAGCACTTCGAGTGTATGTGTTGTAAAAATTGCCTTCTCTTCTCTGTAGCAGAAATTCGAGAGTGACCGCTCCTGAACCAACCTGGTGCTCTCGATTTCCAGGTGACCGACTGCAATCGCCCCAAGCCGAAATAGTTTTCCGCCTTTGTAACCAGGTCGTCAGTGTTTTGAGCTTTGCAGCGCCTTTTCTCCGGTTTTCAAACTGGGATCGTTTTTAGGCCCGATCCGACCGGCATCAGCTGTTTGTGGCCGTCAATAGCCTCAGGACGGCCCACGCAGGGCGAATAGTTATGCAAAATAGCCCTCTATCCCTTATGAATAAAGCGCAAGCAGCTCACCTATTCGTAGCAATATCCGGGCTGTGCAAACCCTGCAGCAGTTGCGCGTACTGGTTCAGCAAGGCAGCGTAGTCAGCGTTTACCGCCGGGTCGTCGGTGCTGCACAGGCCGCACCGGGCCACCAGATGTTCTGACACGATGCGGGCCGGGGAGGGGGACAAAAACACAATGCGCTGAGCCAGGCTGAGGGCTTCGCGCAGGTCGTGGGTGACAAACAGCACGGTGGGTTGGCGCCGCATTGGATCGATCCTCTTCAGGCGCGTAGCTTGGTCAGCAATGTGACCAGTTCGTTCAGGGCGGTGAAGGGCTCGGGGGCTGTGTAGGCATTGAACTTCGCTGCCAGTGCCTGCGCCCGCAGAGTCGCCATTTCCAGCCGGTCGCGGGTGATCACAAACGCGCCGCCTGCGCCTTTGCCTTTGCGCAGATCACCTTCTTCAAACAGTTGCTTGGCATAACGCACCACCTGGATGGGCGCGGTGCCCAGCTGTCCTGGCTGCACTTCGACGTTGGCGGAATGCAGCTGATATCAGTGTTTCACTCCCAGGGCTTGGTTACGCAGCAAGGGCAGCGCACCGTAGCGCCCTTGCAGGTAACCGCGCTCCAGCGCTTCATTTTTGCGCGGGCTGAAGTCGAGTAAGGGATACAGCGATGAGCTTTGATCCGGGCGCTTTTCGGCAAACCAGACCTGATCGCGGCGAAACAGGCCGTAAGCATCGAGCAGCGAGGTGTCGTGCGTGGTGAAGATCAGCTGCGCACCGCCGGTGTTGACTTCAGGGCGGTGGAACATGCGCACCAAAGCCTGCACCAGCAGCGTGTGCAGGCTGGTATCGAGTTCATCCACCACCAGCGTCAGCCCCTTGTTGAGGATGTCCAGGATGGGTCCGGTGAGGAATAGCAGGTTGCGGGTACCACTGGACTCGTCCATCAGGTCGAAAACAGCCTTGCCGTGCTCGGTGACGTGGTGAAACTTCACTTCATCCACAGCCTGCTCGCTGGCTGTCTCCTCGCGTTTGCCGGTGGCGAGGTCAAACTTGATGGTGCGCACAACGGCCTGTTGTGTGGCCAGTTCAATGTCGGCAATGCTGATGTCAGCGGCACGCAGAAACTCGCAAATGGCTTTGCGCTGTGTCTCTTGCTTGAGCATTTGCACCGAAAACTGCGGCGATAAGGGCGACTGCTCATTGACGATCACCAGCCGATTGGCAAACCAGTCAAACACCGGGCGCAAGGCCTCGCTGTTGAGTTGCACAGCCACTGACAAGAACAAGGCATTGGGTCGGGTCGCCCCCTCCCACAAGTTCTTGGCACCCTTCAGGCTGGAGCCGTATTCATACACATCCTTGCCGCTTTCGGCATCGAAGTGGCGCTCGAACCAGCGTTGCGGCTTGAACGCCTTGTAGACCAAGAGATGCTCGCTGACGATGCGTTGCGCATTCATGGCAAAACCATACTGGTAACGCACGCCGGCGAGGATGAAGGTGACCTCGAACTCGGTTGGCTGGCTGCCCGATATGGCATCCAGCTTGAAGGGGTGGAGTCGGTCAAAGGTCTGGCCCGGCTGCAGAGCGGCCGATTCCAGCACCACGCCACGCATGTACTGCAAGGCCTTGATGAGGTTGGACTTGCCGCTGGCGTTGGCGCCGTATACCACCGCGCTCTTTAATAAATGCGGGGCAGCCTTCAGCCCGGTATCCTGCGCATGGGTGTCCAGCAAGGCTTTGTCGGAGGACGCAACCATGCTCAGCACCTGCTCGTCGCGCAGGCTACGGAAGTTCTTGATGCGGAACTCGACCAGCATTGCATTTACCTATGAAGTAGAAAATATATTGATATTATGCATTTTTAAAGCGAATTATTGAATTATTTTGCGTTTCATATGGGGCCAGCACACCGGTGATTCATCCGCAAGACCGAAACCGAGCAACGCCGCCAACGGCAAGAGATCTTTGCCGTTGAAGATGAAATTGATGCCCGACGTGACGCACTAATCG